>CAZCPS010000097.1:0-5072 GCA_964499895.1 uncultured bacterium
CCGTCCGCAGCCGGCCCTCTTTCGCGCCAAACGCTCCCGAAGAAATTCAGATTTTTCCTCTGCCGCAGGGTAATGCCGTGGTATTGATCGGATCGGCGGCGCTAATAGAAAGGGCCGAAAAAATGCTTTCCGATCTTGAAGGCCAAATGGAGGATCCCCAGGAAATGACAATCTTTTGGTATACCGCCAAACATTCCGATCCCCAGGATATAGCGGCGGTGCTGGAAAAAGTCTATTCGTCGCTCACTGTCGCCTCGCTTCCCGAGGGCGGCAAGCCGGTAGAAGCTGAGCCCTTGCCGGCGCCAAGGCCCCAAATAGATATGGACACTGCCATGTTGCCGGTAAGTCCGCCGATGGCCCTGCCCGGTCAACTGCCTAAAAGCGTTGCTCCCAAGTCTTTTGGCAATTTTATTGTCGATCCCAAATCAGGCTCGATTTTAATGACTGTGCGCAAAGCGGATCTGGATAAAATTAATGCCTTGCTAAAAAAACTCGATGCGCCCAAAAAAATGGTCCAAATCGAAGTGCTGCTTGTAGAAAAAAGAATGCACGATCGGGAGCAATCCGGTTTTAATCTGTTAAAACTGGGTGGTAAGACGGATGCTTCATCCTCCATCTTGCAATTCAACGGAGCGGAAGATTCGCCGCGCAAGGGTATTTTGGATTTTATTTTGCAAAAGCCCGCCGGCAAGTGGCCCGCTCTGGATTTAACGCTCAGCTTTTTAATGTCCCAGGAAGATATCACCATTAACGCCAGCCCCTCGATTATCGCGATCAATCAGACCCCGGCCAGCATTTCTATCGTCGAGGAACTATCTATCAACAATGGCGTAGTGCAGACCGGCGACCGTAATATGCGCACCGAAAAATCATTTACCAGAGCGCAATTCGGTATTTTGATTTCCATGACGCCAACGATTCATCTTCCGGATGAACAAGAGGAAGAAAGCCGCGGTTTCATTACCCTGCAAACCAATATTACTTTCGATACGGCTCAAGCCTCCGCCGACGATCGTCCGCCTGTGACACGGCGCCATATCGAAAACGAAGTATGCATAGCCGACGGTGAAACCATTATTTTAGGAGGCTTGCGCCGGCTTTCCGGCGAAGACAGCCGTGAAAAAGTGCCGTTTTTAGGCGAGATTCCGGGCATCGGCAAACTGTTTGGCTCGACTAAGATCAGCGGCAGCTCTACGGAAATGTTTATTTTTATCACCCCGCACATTATTAAGAATCCCGGCAAAGATTTAGTCAAATGCTGCGGGGAGCCGCTCATTAAAAGACCGGGAGAGCTGCCTGAGTTTTTGCGCTCTCTGCAGGAGGCTAAAAAGAGCGAAAAGAAAAAATTGTTTGAGAAAAGCCTGCAACTTTTATTTGAAAAACCATGATGAAAGCGACCCCGCCGGCTTTGGCCGAAAGTTTTGGCATGTCCGTCATTGAAGAGTTGCTTGACGCCCCATTGGTCAAGGAGCAAAAGCACCGTGTGCCCTATCTTTTTGCCAAAGAAAACGCGCTTTTGCCTTTTGATGAAGATCCAAAATTTTTACATGTTGCTATATCCGATCCGTTGAATTTGCCGGCGTTGCAAGAGCTGCATTTGATGCTCGGAAAAAAAATCAAACCCTATTTTTGTCTGCGCGCCACAGTCGAGACAGCCATCGAGAAATGCTATCGCAAAGAAGAGGCCCCCGGTGATTTGCTGATGCCGAATCCTATGGCGGCGGCGCTAAAAGAAACCGAAGGCTACGACCTTTTAGCCTCTTCTTCCTCCAGTCCGGTAGTCAGTTTTTTAAACGCCGTTCTATCCGAAGCCATTTTGCAGGGGGCTTCCGATGTGCATTTTGAACCTTTTGAAGAGCGGATGACTATTCGTTACCGGATTGATGGCGTTTTGCAAAAACGCCACGCGCCCGAGCCCGAGATCGCCTTGCAGCTGATTGCCAGAATCAAGGTTATGTCTCAAATGGACATTGCCGAACATCGCCTGCCGCAGGATGGCCGGATTAAATTGCGGATGGGGGCGCGGGAGATAGATTTTCGGGTCAGCACGATTCCCGTCGCCAGCGGCGAAAGGGTGGTTTTGCGAATTTTGGACAAAGGCAATGTAATGCTGGGCATGGAGCGGTTGGGCATGGCTGAGTCTATCCTGCGCTCTTTTCAAAAAATTATTCACCGGCCGGAAGGCATTGTTCTGGTTACCGGCCCCACCGGCAGCGGTAAGACCACCACTTTATATAGCGCCATTACGGAAATTAATTCGCCCGAAATCAACATCATGACGATCGAAGACCCGATTGAGTATAAGCTTTCCGGGATAGCCCAAATGGGCGTGAACCCCAAAATCCGGTTGAATTTCGCCACCGGCCTGCGCCATATTTTACGCCAGGATCCGGATGTGATCATGATCGGCGAAATCCGCGACCTGGAGACCGCTGAAATCGCGATTCAAGCCGCACTGACCGGCCATCTGGTTTTAAGCACTCTGCATACCAATGATGCCGCGTCCGCGCTCGTTAGGCTTTCAGATATGGGAATTGAGTCATATTTGCTCTCCTCTTCCATCGTTGCCGTTTTGGCTCAGCGTCTGGTTCGGCAAATTTGCCCTCATTGCAAAACTTCCTATAGGCCCTCGAAAAAGGAGATTGAAGAAATTCAAATTGATCCGGGGTCGTTTGACGGCAATCTATACTACGGGACAGGCTGTCCCCAGTGCTTCAATAGCGGCTACAAGGGACGGATCGGCATTTACGAGTTGATGTCGATCAATCCCGCTATCCGCCACCAAATGATGCAAAGCGTTGATGCTCATTTGATCCGGCAGATTGCCGGCCTGCACAAAGAATTTAACTTGCGCTATTGGGGCAATATTCTTGCCGCGCGCGGCATTACCACCGCCGCTGAAGTTTTGCGCGCCACCAAACTGGCCGGCGAGGTGTAAAAATGGCTTTGTTCGAGTATGAAACACTCTCTTGCGACGGAAAAAAGCATAAAGGTGTTATTGAGGCCGATAGTTTGGCCGATGCAAGAAAATCAATTTTACTTCGCTCCGAAGCGCTAATCAAATTACGGCCGGCGCCCCTTCGAAGGGGCGCTGCATTGTTTAGTAAAGAAGGGCTATTTGTCTTTATGCGCCAGTTTGCCCGGCTGCTTTCGGCCAAGCTGCCTTTGTATGAGGCTCTGCTCACGCTGGAAGAAAAGTATCGCGGACATAAAGCTCACCCGGTGCTTTTAGACCTGTGCACGCAAATAAAAGAGGGCAAAAGTTTATACAAAGCCTTGAGGGCGCATCCGCAAAACTTTGATTTTGTGATGTGCGCCATGGTGGAGAATGCGGAGAAAATTGGCCGGCTATCCGGCGCTTTGGAAGAAATCTCCGTTTTATTGTCAAAACAGCTTCAAGTTAAAAAGCAGCTTCAAAAAGCGCTTATATATCCGGCTATTCTTTCCGTCTTTTGTCTGGTTTTGATTTTCGCCCTGCTTTTTTTTGTGATTCCATCGCTTTTTGATTTGTTTGAGGGCAGGCCGTTGCATCCCTTTACCACACTGGTGCTAAATTGCAGCCGTTTTGCGCGCGAGTATAAAATTTTGCTTTTTAGTTCGCTTTCTGCCGCGGCATGCTGCCTTGCCTTGTCTAAGGTAAGAGCCAAGTTTTTTAATCTGGTCATGAAGTTCCCTATCTTTTACAATCTTGCTATGAAAATGGCGATAGTGCGCTTTTCAAGATCGATGGCCGCGCTGCTCTTTGGCGGAGTGCCTTATTTGCACGCCCTGCATCTTTCCATTAAAATGGTTGGATTGCCTCCTTTGGAGCTTCTTCTGCGCAAGGCCGAGGAGAAAGTGACCGAAGGTGTGCCGCTTTGCCAGTATTTAAAACATAACGGCAATTTGCCGCCGCTGTTTGTGCGCATGCTCTCTATTGCCCAGACCGTCGGCGATGAACCGGGAACGCTCCTCAATATCGCTCTTCTTTATGAAGATGAGCTGGAAAAACAATTTGAGCAGTTGCTTGCCATACTGCAGCCGGCCATTTTGCTGATTTTAGGAGTGGTCATTGGCTTTGTGGTCTTGGCCATATTATTGCCGCTGACAGATGTAAGTTCTTTTTTAGGAGGGTAAAAATGCGAAAAAAACAAGCCATGACGCTGATTGAAATAATGGTGGTAGTCTTTTTTATCGGCATAATCGCCAGTCTTTTGGCCGTAAACATGAAAGGGACTATGGAAAAGGGCAAGGTTTTTAAAACGCGGCAGGCGCAAAATCAGATTCGCGACATATTGTTATTGGAAGCGGCTAAAACCGATAAGGCGGATCTTAAGAAAATTGCCGCCAACCCCAAAAAATATTTGACGGATTCCGGCCTTGTTAAAAATCCGGATGATTTCCTAAAGGATGGCTGGGGACAGCCGTTTGAGATTTCGGTTAACAAAAATAATACTGATGTTAGCGTGGTTTCCAAAAGTTTGCAAAAATATGAAGCTGAACAAAAGAAGGCCTCCGATGACGCGGCATCCGCAGACCAACAGGATGGGCCTGCCGATGTGCAAGATTTTACATAAACGCGCCTTTTCGCTGCTCGAAATGTTTATTGTGATTGCCCTGCTTGGCATTGCCGGTTCGCTTGTCGGCATAAAAATGCACAGCCTTTTAATTCAGCATAGGTTTCAGCGCCAAAGCCGGATGCTTACCTGTGAGCTGCGATTTTGCCAAAATATGGCCTTGGCCAATCAGGCCAATGTCTATTTGGATTTTTTTGCCGAAAAAAATGGCGTGCGGATGGAGGCCGGCGACGGGACGCAAGGCTTTTTTCGCGGCCAGCCTAAAACAGCCGCTCGCCTTGATAAAGTTTGTTTGAAATTCGGGGGGGAGCCGCTTCTTGTTTTCCGCCTGCTCTTTACGCCCAACTCTCAAATCTATCCTAACGTTTCTATTGTGATGAATGACGAACATGACGGGCGGGTTCAAATTAATACGGCATTTCTTCAATTTTAATGTGATCGAAATCTTGACAGCCGGCTGCTTTTATTTTAATCTTATTTTCTAAGCATTCTGATTATTGGGATGCTACAATTTTG
>CAZCPS010000098.1:0-4991 GCA_964499895.1 uncultured bacterium
GGAGTTTGCACGGGCCCAAAATGCGCGTGTAGAAGATAGAAATCGGCGGCGTTCTTTTTATCAACGATGCTTATAATGCCGCGGAGGATTCGATGGTGGCCGCGATCGAAAATTTGCCCGAGCCCCAAAAGGGCGGTCGGCGCATTTTGGTCTTCGCGCCCATGGCTGAGCTGGGCGCTTTTTCGAGAGAGGCGCATGAACGGGTCGCTAAGGCGGCCCTAAAGGCCGCGGACCATTTTTTGTGTCTCGGAAAAAGCTACCCCGGCGGCAAGCGCTTCGAAAAGCTGGAGGCCTTGGCAAGCCATTTGCAAGCCTTTTTACGAGAAGGGGATGTGGTCTTGATCAAAGGCTCCAGAGCGTACGAGATGGAAAAGATTTTTGCTTTATTAAATCCTGCCCGCGGCTATCATAAACCTTGAAAAAGGATCATTTATGTTGCTTGTCATGCTGCGCTTTATTCAGCAGGTTTTGCTTTGGAAAGTGCCGCTCGTTTTTAGCTATGTCTCCACCAGAATGCTGATGGCCGCTGTTTTTAGTCTGCTCTTTACCATTTTTTTAGGACCCTTTTTTATCACCAGGCTTTATGCGCTTAAAATCGGTCAGCCGGTGCGCGGCAAGGACGAGTGTCCGCTTTTGGCCAAGCTGCACGAGAAGAAGGCTCTTACCCCCACCATGGGCGGAATCCTGATTTTAGCGGCGCTCTTTTTGTCGGTGATTTTATGGATGGACCTTTCCTGCGCTTTTTCCTGGATTCTGTTAAGCACCCTACTTTGTTTGGGGGGCATTGGCGCGGTAGACGATTATCTCAAACTCAAGTACAAAAACTCGAAAGGGTTGCGGTCATGGACTAAATTTTTGCTGCAGACCGCTTTCGCGTGTGGCGTTGCCGTTTATGTTCTGTCGCCGGCTGCTAGCGGCTTTGTGGCGGAAAAGACCGGAGTAAAAGTGCCGGTGGCCAAGGAGCATGTTCATAAAAGCGCTTCGCAGAGGAGCGCGGTGCTGCCGCTAGCTGAGTACGCCTCGCGTGTTTATGTGCCTTTTATCAAGGGTCCGCTTTTTACGCTTGGCGGGGTGGCGGCGCTATTGTTTTTTGTTTTTGTAATTACCGGCACTTCCAATGCCGTTAATTTATCCGACGGTCTTGATGGGCTGGCCGCCGGTTGTCTGATTTTAGTGTCGATGGTGCTGGCGCTAGTCGCCTTTTTATCCAATAACCAGTATCTGGCCGGCTATTTGAACATTTTGTATATCGAAAATAGCGGGGAGATCGCCGTTTTTTTGACGGCCATGGTCGGCAGCTTGCTAGGCTTTTTGTGGTACAACGGCCATCCGGCACAGGTTTTTATGGGCGATACCGGCTCGCTGGCGCTAGGCGGGATTCTGGGGGTAAGTTCGGTGCTGCTGGCCCGGGAATTTTTATTGGCGCTCTCAGGCGGCATCTTTGTCGCCGAGGCCTTTTCAGTTATCCTGCAGGTCGCCTGTTTTAAATGGCGCCGCAAACGGATTTTTCTCTGCGCGCCTTTGCATCATCATTTTGAATACAAAGGCTGGCCCGAAACCAAGGTGGTTCTGCGTTTCTGGATCATGGGTCTGCTCTTGGCCGTCATCGGTATCGCATCGCTTAAATTTCAATAGCAGGAGCCTATGCAAAAAAGAGTTCTGGTTGTCGGCGGCAAGCTGAGCGGTCACGCCGCTTTCGATTTCTTAAAGAAACGGGGCGTCTCTGTTGACCTTTTGGACGATTCCGGAGCGGGCTTTTCTGACTTGTCATTATACGATCTGCTGGTGCTCTCGCCCGGCATTCCGCCGGAGGCGGCCATCGTTTTGGAAGCCAAAAGGCTGGGTGTCAAAATGATCGGCGAACCGGAGCTGGGGCTGGGCGCTCTCAAAAACCGGATGATCGGCGTTACCGGCTCCAATGGCAAAACCACAACCGTAATGCTGGTTGCTTTCGTACTCAATTTCTATGGCAAAAACGCTCGCGCGATCGGCAATGTCGGCTTGCCTGCTTGCGCGTATGAGGGGCCATGCGATGAGATTCTGGTTGTCGAGCTCAGCTCCTTCCAGCTCACAGTGCTGCAAGGAGGGTTTTTTGAGGTTGCCTGCATCTTGAATATCACGCCCGACCATCTCGACTGGCATGGCAGCTTCGATGAGTACGCCAAGGCCAAGTGGCGGATCAAAGAGTGTCTGAAAGAGGGCGGCAAATTTATCGGGCCGGGTCTTTCCAATGAAGAGGCGGCGCTAGAAATCTGCGGTTATTTTGGCGTGTCAAAAGAAGCTTTTTTGACGGCAAGCAGTAAGTTCGAGCCGCCGCCCCATCGCCGAGAATTTGTGGCGGAGATCGACGGCGTCGGTTTTTATAACGACAGTAAGGCCACTACCCCTGAATCGGTCATTTATGCCGTAGAACGCATCAATAAGCCGATTATTTTAATTGCCGGCGGCCTTGATAAAGGACTTTCTTTTGAAAAGTGGCCGGCGGCATTTACCGGCAAAGTGAAAAAAATTATACTCATTGGCAGCAGTGCTTGCAAAATTAGGCAAACTCTTGTTAACTTTGCAGTAGCAGAGGCTAATGATTTAAACGAAGCGGCAGATGCCGCTTTCGCTGCTGCAGCAAAAGGTGATTGCGTGCTGCTCTCTCCCGGATGCGCCAGTTTTGATCAATTTCAAAATTACAAGCATCGGGGCGAGGTGTTTAAAGCCGCAGCCCTACGGCTGTTAAAAGCTTCTGCAACAAGGGAGATGGGCTGTGAGTCGAAGAGATACGATACTGATATCCGTGTTCGTTAATGCCGGATTGTTGGTGGTTTTATTTGTAGTGGCCATTATGTTTCATAACGAGCCGGAAATGGGCGCCATGCCGGAGATCGCCGCCGCGCCGGCTCTCTCTTTGCTGGAGGCCGAGGCCAATGCATTGGCCGGCGAAGAGTCTTTTGTTAAGTTGGATGAAGAGAAAAAAGAGATCGTTTACAAGTTGCCGCCAATCGATGCAAAAGAAGCGGCCGCGCCGGCGCTCGCTACAGCCGCGGCGCGCATCGAGGAGAGCGAGGCTTTTGATCAAGTCGTAACTAAAAAAGGCGATTCTCTGGATAAACTCGCCAAAAAATACAAGACGACAGTCGCTCGTTTGCAAAATATCAATAATTTGAAAAATACATTCCTGCGTGTTAACCAGACACTCAAAATACCGCGCGCATTGAAAGAGATTGCCGCTCCCAAAGTCGAAGATCCTACCGCCTATTACATCGTTCGCAGCGGCGACAACCCCTGGACCATCGCTATCAAGCACCATCTCAAGGTCGAAGAGCTTTTGCGCCTGAATAACCTCAACGAGGAAAGCGCCAGGCGCCTGCGCTCCGGCGACCGTCTGCGCATCAGGTAAATAGATGACTCGTATCAGTTTGACGCTCATGGCCTGCGTGGCTGTTCTAGTGGTCATGGGCTCGATCATGGTTTTTAATACCACTTCAGCCGAAGCGCTTGATAAAATGGTAGCCGCCCGCGCTTATGCCGGACTGGCCAAGCATATTCTCTTCGGACTCCTTGGTCTGAGCGTTGCCACCGGCATTTTTTTTGTCGGCTACCGCAACATCATGCGGCTGAGCCCCTTTCTGTTTTGGGCCGGCATCGTGCTTTTAGCGGCCGTCTTCGTTCCTTATATCGGCACCGAAATCAATGGCGCCAAACGCTGGGTCTCCCTTGGCGGCTTTTCTTTGCAGCCGGCGGAATTTATGAAATATTTAATCCCCATCTACTACATCGATCGACTGATGAATGGCAGAACGGATTCCTTTATTGGCTTTATCAAATCGCTGCTTATTTTCCTTATTCCAATGGTCCTTATTATGCTGCAGCCGGACAATGGTACCGTTGTTATTATTTTAGCCACTTTTGTAATTCTCTTTTTTTTGGCCAGGGTCAAGCTGGCGTATTGGGTAGTGCCGCTTTTGGCAGTCTCTTTGCTTGGCAGTGTGGCTGCTTATCACATGCCGCATGTGCCCGATCGGATCCGGATTTACCTGCATCCCGAAACGGATCTGCGCGGCAAGGGCCATCAGCCTTTTCAGGCCAAGATCGCCGCCGGCTCGGGCGGACTGCTTGGACGAGGCCTCGGCGAGAGCCTGCAAAAACTTAACTACCTGCCCGAAGCCCGCAGCGACTATATCGCCGCCATCTATGCCGAGGAGATGGGTTTTGTGGGGGTTGTGCTTATGATCTTTTTATACGCCGCCATTACCCTGTGCGGCTTTTACATCGCGGCGCACGCTAAAGAAAGGCAGGGGTTTTATTTGGCGGCCATTATGACTTTTTTAGTCGCTTTTCAGGCCTTTGTAAACTTGGGCGTCGTCTCCGGTCTGCTACCCAGCAAGGGGATCGCCTTGCCCTTTTTCTCCCAGGGCGGCACTGCTTTGATGGTTAATCTAATCGCTATCAGCCTTGTTCTAAATGTGGCCTTAACTTCTCGCCGCACCGGTGAAAGAGCTTTGCTCTGATAGTAGTTTGTTCAAAAAATGATTGGATCTTATGTAAATCACCAAGAATTGCTAGTATATCGCGGTAATGAAAGGCAACTTGGGAGTTTAGCTTTGGATTTTGACAGCTCCCCATGGATAAATCCAGGGGTATTACGCCGTCAATGATAATGTTGACAGAGCACTAGTGTCTGGTTGCAAAAATTCGTTTCATTATTTAACCCGTCTTTTCCTGAGCGGTTTCACATTCGCGCTCAGCAACTTAATTCAAGTTGCTTTCGCGCTCCATGTTTTACCGCTCATAGAAAAATCAGGGCGTAAATAATATCACGAATTTTTGCAACCAGACACTAGAATCAACTTGCGCTAAAAAATAAGGCTTTCTATTCTCTGATCCAATCTATTTTCCCGGAGGGAATATGCGGCATATTTTCTTTATTTTGCTGTGTTTGCCTTTATTGCTGTTTGCCGAAGATTCTGCCGGCAACTCGCAACTGCTTGCCTCGGCCGAAG
>CAZCPS010000099.1:0-4921 GCA_964499895.1 uncultured bacterium
ATTTGATTTTGGCTCGATTTCCTCTATACTAACCAATTTTTGTCCAGTACAGAGGAGTTTAACATGTAAAATAGTATTTTAATTACTGTTGTTTGAGTAATTAGTATTGATGTAAATGTTATCTATGTTTATAATTATCTCATAATTAAAACAGGAACAATTATGAATATTAGATTTCCAAACAATGTCACCAAAACAGCTATTTGCGCTACGCTGGGATATGCCGGCGCTGCGATTATTAATCTTGCTAGCGCGGCTAGAGTTATAGCGCCCATAAATGGCGCTCTCTGCTTAGGCGGGATTGCGCTTAGTGAAAAATTGATTTACTCGATAATCCGTCGCGTTAATTCCCCGTTTATGGGGCGTGCAAACTCTTTTTCGAAAGCAATAGAAAAAAACGCATCTTATAGTCTTGCCGCATATAGCACTCTTAGAATTATGCAGGCGGCCGGTCTGATTTGTTCGGTTCCCTTAATCGTGAAGATCGCGGCTATAGCCGCTCCGATTTTGTTAATCGGAACCATCATTAAACAAGCCTATAAAATAAATCCGGAACTTGAGACTGTTGAGGTGTCGGAACCGGTAATTTCTCAAGGAGAAAACCCTGTTAAATTCTCAGAGCAAATCAAATTACATCTTCAATCGACGGAATTCGCCAACAAAGTGTTTGGGGTGAAATTTAAGGGGAAAAATCGCATGGTTAGATTCATTTGCAACCCACAAGGAACCACTATTTCAATACCCGCCAAAGCCGGGCGAACAAAAGAGATTAGCCAGCAATATTGCTTAGTGACAGATAACTGGTTGCCAAAGAACTTAGCGGTTAAGATCCGGTCTATTATTTTTAAGGCGATCGAAAAGTCTAATTATACCCTTGCGATCTTAGATTGCACTAAGGATGGTGTTTTGCCTATTAATATTGTTTAATAATTATTCGGTAGCGCGCAGTAAAAGGCCGGCGAGCGTATACATGGTTTGCTCCCTTGACCGGCAGATGGTGCGAACGGCGGTGATGATCGACGGAATGCTCTGGCGCTCGATGAGCGCCATGTAAATGTCGATTAGCAGGCGGGAATTTTCTTCAGGCGTTAGCTCGTAGGAAAATTCGGCCGGCAGCATGGATTTGGGGATGATCGGGCGCATGATGATCTCAGTTGCGCCCTCATAATGCAACAGCCAATCATCAAGCCGCTGCCGGTAAGGTCCCTCTTCCTTAAGACGAAAAAGCGCCAGATTGCAATAGTTGCGAATAAGTGGGGCGCCGATTTTTTCGGAATTGGTTTTTAAAAAATCGATGGCCTCCCGAGTGGCCAGATTTTCCAAAAGCATAATCACTTGCGGAACCAGCTGGTTTTGCCCTTCATCAAAGATCATTTTAACAACCGAGAGAAAGGCTTTCTCCTCAAGGCCGATTGCCATTTTCAGAATATACTCCTTAAAATTTAAAGAGAGCGCTAGATCAACCTGCTGCGATCTGGCTCTTATGGCGCCCGAATTTAAAATTTTCCAGTGCCTTAGCGAGTGGCCCGGTGAAAATGTGAGCTGGAAGGCCAGATCTTGATTGTCGCTAATCAAAATCTTACGCAAGCCTTTCAGGCAGCGGTTATCTTTGCGCTCCAATAGCGCAACTGTGGCATTCAGACGCACCGTTTCATCCGGATCAGATAAGAGCGAAGCTAAAAAATCCTCGTTGCCCTTGATATTGTTAAGCATGGCGATCGCAAACAGATTGCGCTCTTTAGCCGCGGCTACAATGCATTGTTCATAGTTGCCGTCGCCGAGAGAGACCAGCGCGCGGGCGGCCGAAAGGCGCACATGCACATCTTTTGAATCCGCCAGTCTTTTTAAAACCGAAAGTGAACCGGAGTCTTTTAATTTTCCCAAACTCCATGCGCTCATTTCCTGTTCAGCCACATGGTGGTGGGTCGCTTTTTTGCGGATAACCTCGGTCAAATGGTCTTTTTGGTAAGCTCCGGCCGCGTAAGTGGCTTCAAGGCGGACATTGAGATCCCGGTCGTTAAGCAGCTCTTTTAAAATGGAGGTCGCCTCGGGGGTGCCTATTAGCGCGTAGAAAGGGGGGAAGTAGGATTTGAAATAGGGCGGCACGCGATGCATGAGCGACTCGATCTGGCCGACGGCCGCAGGGTGTTTTCGTTCGGCCAGAATATAGGCGGCTTCCAGACGGATGACTAGCGAAGGCGAGCTCATGGCTTTAATCAAGAGTGAATCAATACGGTCGTCATTAATCCGGGTTAAGAAATGAAGAGCCATTAGCTGCGCATTGGGATCGTTGCAGTTAAAGCCGGAAATTAACATGTCCAGAGAACGGGTTGAAGCAGAAAGGCCCGCGCCTAAAATGGCATGCATGCGCTTGTTTTGATCTTTGCTGTTGATGCCGGTTTGCAATTTTGCCAGACATATGTTTTGCAGCAGCTCCATGTCATAGCTGTTTTTTTCCTTGCAATATTGCAGGTATTGGCGAAAGGGCCGGCCGGGACGCATATTTTCTTCTTCGGTTTGCGTTGCCATAAAGACCAGACTGACAGGATCTGTTGTCATCCCGAACGCGCAAAGCGCAAAAAAGCCGCAGATTGCCATTTTAAAAATGGGCTTTAAAGATAATGCCATAAATTGATCCCGGCTTTGGCTAAAAGGCGTCTTGCTGTATTGATCGGCAGCCCCAAGGAGTTATAATAGCAGCCGCTGATTTTTTTTACGATAATGCCGCCGCTTTCTCGGCCGGTATAGGCGCCGGCCTTGTCGAGATGCAGCATGTTTTGGTGGTAGAGGCGGACTTCTTCGGCGGAAAGTTTGTTAAGGTAAACCAGCGTCCGCTCGCATCCAAGATAAAACTTTCCTTTATGCGCTACGCAGACAGCGGTAAATACTACATGGCGTTTGCCCGAAAGAATAGCGAGTATTCTAAGCGCGTCTTCGAAATCTTTCGGTTTGGTGTAAATTTTGTTTTCCAAAGCTACAATCGTGTCGGCGGTTAAAATGGGTCTATCGGGGTATTTGGCGGCCAGCTCTTCAGCCTTTTTTTTTGCGATATAACGAGCGAACTCTTTGGGCGGCATAGTTACCGGCACGGAACTTTCATCAAATTCGGGCCGTATCTGTTCAAAGGGTACTTTATAAAAGCCCAAAATCTCTTTGCGCCGGGGTGATGCCGATCCTAAAATCAATGTCATAATTACTCCTTGACAGCTCGCGCGACTAAACATAATAGGGCTACTATCGGGGATTATACTATTTTTATTCCAGTTTTAAAAAGTTGCTCCGGTTGGCGATGTCTACGGAAGGCTGCATAGTCCCTTTTTTAAAAAAAGCGTAGCCATAAGGAAAGGGTTCAATGCTATGCAGACCGAGATAGTCAAGCAGCAAAAGCAGCTTGCCGTCCAGTTTTAGCAAATCAATGAATCTGCCGAAAGGAAGCCGGAGAGCCGTCCACCCATTATTATCAAAAGCTTTGCCGACCGAGAGCCGGTGGCCGGCATTAATGACCAGCGCTCCGCCCTCGTCATCTATGTCCGCATAAAGCAGTTCCGATGCCGGCAGCAGGGCGGTGTATTTGTTTGTCCATGCCGTTCCATTCCAGATGGCCGCGCCATATGTGCCTCTTGCAAACGATTCCCATACGCATATGGCCTTGCCCTGCTTATTTTGCTTGACTTGCAAATTGAGGGGCGTCTCCTCTTGCTGAGATATCATGCAGGGCTCCGACCATGCGCCGCCCTCAAAGCGCCGGGAAAATATACTGTAGTTGTTCTCCGCCCCTTTCTCTCTCCATACCAAATGCAAAAAATCATCGTTGACAGCATGGCTGCAGCCACATATTCCGCCATGATAGCGGATATTTATCTCGGGGCTAATAGACCATGTGTCAAAAGGCTTCATATAACACTTAATATGGGCGCCATCCTCCTCTTGTGTGGTGTATATGCCAAAAAGTTTGTTGTCCGATTGACATAAATGAAGAGCGGAATGTTTCATGCTTTCATTGGCGGAAAGCAGGCTCTTTTTCCACGCATCGCCATCCCAGGACATCTCGTAAATATTATATAAATCGCCCTCCTGCAAAATGGCTTCTAAAAAAGATATGCTGCCGGCCATGTCAACGCAAAGCTCCGACCTTTGGGCCAACCCCAAATCAAAAGCGAAGAGCGATTCTTCCCTGAATACAAAAACCGATGATCCATTAGTGGGCAAAATTACCAATTGGCCCTTTGGATCGATTTGAAGGTTGAATGACTTATAGGCGAAGTCTTGTTCAACGGGCTTTGCCCAGTTGCCGTTTTCCCATTTGCAAATGCCTATCTGCTGCTTTTTCGCATCCTGCTCAAAAATGGTATACACAAAATAGACCGTCTCATCCTTGGATACTAGAAAATAGTGGTCATTACACCGGCCGGTTTTAGTTATTTCAAAAGGACCATGCCATTTTTCGCCGCTCCAGTGATATGAGCTGATCACAGCTTCCGTCCAAAACCAGCCTTGCATCTTTCGCAAAGCCGCTATCGCTTTGCCCCCCCGGCTAGCCGCCATGCATATTATTTGCCGGGAAAGCGGACTGCTTGCAAATTCTATCAACGCATTTTTAGGGATGTTTTCATCGATCCGTCCTAAAACCAGTTCTGTGCGTGCGCTGACCATCTGTTTAATTAACGAGCAGATCAATTCATGCATTTCTTCGACGCCGAGTTGCGAGTGCAAATTTTTAATAAGCGCTTCGCATCTATTGATTTTGACTTCATACACAGCGTCTTCCAGATCAGCGCTTTTGCCGACAGCTAACAAAGGTAAAGCGAAAATCAGGAAAAATGTAAAATTTAGAAATTTTTGCATAACAGCTCCGAATTTAGGGATGTATACCGAAACAACCTGAAGAATCGGATTTTCAGCAGCTTTGAAATTGCCCAAA
>CAZCPS010000100.1:0-4883 GCA_964499895.1 uncultured bacterium
CGATGGAAATTCTCATTAATGAGGCGCAGAAGCTTTTACATTCATGGGAAGATGTTTTTGAAAAATTCAATAAAACCTCGGCTCCCACTTGCCTGTATGAAGAGTCCGATATCATCAAAAGGTCGGTGCTATCCGCCATCGACAAAAAATATGACGGGATCCTGATCGACGACTTTCAAGTTTATCAGCGCTGCAAAAGCCTCTATCAGAATTACGCGAAAGAACATCCTTTGAAAATTGATTTTTATCGCGACAAAATGCCTATGTTCGAACGCTTTAATATTGAAAAAGAGATTGATAAAGCGCTAAAGCGCAAGGTCTGGCTGCGCAGCGGCGGCTACCTGTATTTTGACAAGACCGAAGCCATGCTGACTATCGATGTCAATTCCGGCCGCAGCGGCAAGGGCTCCGATGCTTCCCAAAATGTCGAGGAAGCTCTGGTGCGTATCAACCTGGAAGCGGCCGAAGAGATCGGCAGGCAGCTTCGCCTGCGCAATATCGGCGGCCTTATTATTTGCGATTTTATCGATATGCGCCTACGCAAGAATCAAAAAAGAGTCTTGGAAAAAATCAAGGAAAGCATGAAAGAAGATTCCGCCAAATGCACCGTCTTGGGGATGAGCGAATTCGGGCTGATCGAAATGACCCGCCAGCGCAGCCGCGAGTCTTTGTTTCAAACTATGTATACCCATTGCCCTTATTGCCGAGGCAATGGTTTGATTAAAACCTTTGAAAGCTCTTCTTTAGAAATCGAGCGCAGTATTAAAAAGCTGCTTTTCTGCCAGGACGAATTCAACTTGCAGCTCTTTGTCCACCCCGAGCTGATGGTCTATTTAAAGCATATCGATCTGGAGTATTTCACCAAAATGGTTAAACAGGCCGGCGGCAGCATCACTTTCACCACCGATGACACTCTGCATTTAAATGACTTTATGTTTCGCTCGACACTCAACAATCAGGAATTGGATGTCTGATTTTGATAAAAAAGCTATTCCGGATAAGCTGAACAGGCTCTACAAAGCCGGTCTTCTGTCCGAGAAATATTTTTACATCATTACCACCTTTTTTAATTGCTACAGCCAAAATCATTTTGACGCCGACAGTTTTGAACTTTTTAATACTTTTATTGATCTGATGCAAAAGCAGCTTAAAGAGCCCTTCCTTTTCGAAGCTTTCCATGAAAAAATCCAAAAACCGTTCAATTATTATGAGTTCGGCTACCGCTTTATCGAACCGCTGGTAGATCTTGCCAAATCTTCCCTTGGCAAAGAAGAAAACATTATCGAAATCCAGAAAATTCTTATCCGGCAAGAAAATGTGCTTTTACTGGCCAACCACCAAACCGAATCCGATCCGCAACTAATCTCTTTAATCTTAAATAAGGCCGGCCACCCCAATCTGGCCGCCGATATTATTTATATTGCCGGCGAACGAGTTACTACCGATCCCCTGGCTATTCCCTTCAGCATGGGCTGCAACTTACTCTGCATCTATTCCAAAAAACACATCGACACCGATCCTCTGCAAAAAGAGAAAAAACAGCTGCATAATCAAAAGACCATGCAAAAATTGTGCGCCCTGCTTTCCGAAGGCGGTAAAATAGTCTTTGCCGCACCGAGCGGCGGAAGGGATCGCAAAAACGCGCAAGGACAGGTAGAGATCGCCCCTTTTAATCCGCAAAGCATCGAAATGCTCTATCTGATGGCAAAAAAAGCGACGCGCTCCTCCCACTTTTTCCCGCTGACTCTTTCCACCTACGACATCCTGCCTCCGCCGCCCGTCGTTGAAAAGCAGTTAGGCGAAGAGCGCATAGCCAGACGCAGTCTTGTACACATCTATTTCGGAGATGAAATCGACATGCAAAAATATCCCGGCAGCGATGCGCCGGATAAAAAAATAAAACGCCAAAACAGAGCAAATTACATTTGGAGTCTGGTCAATGACGCTTATCAAAAAATTAATCGCGAATAAACTGGTTCTATTCGCAATAGCGCTGTCCGCTATGAGCCAAGGCCTATGCAACGCGTCCTATCAAGTAGTTGAGGATCAAAACAGCCTCAAGATCAAAACTCCCTCCCTATCCGAATTACAGACCGAAAAAATCATCCTGCGCAACAAGCTGTGCGTTCTATTAATTTCCGATCCCAAAGCTACCGAATCATCAGCCGCCATCGGGGTTTTTGCCGGCTCATGCCAAGACTATCCGAAATACCCCGGAACGGCTCATCTATTGGAGCACATGCTCTTTAAAGGTAATCACAAATACCCGGAAGAAGGCGGTTTTCAGGAGTTTGTTACCGATCATGGCGGCAGCTACAACGCTTTTACCGCCGCCGAAAGAACGGCTTATGGCTTTTCGATCAATAATAGCTCGTTTGAACAGGGGCTTGACCGCTTCGCGCAATTTTTTATCGCTCCATCACTCGACTTTGTTCATCTCGAAAGAGAGCTTCAGGTCATTGACCAGGAATATATGCAAGGCATCGAAAACGATAACCGCCGGCAATATAGCATTTTCAAAGAACTTGGCAATCCAGCGCACCCCCATTCCAAATTTTCCACCGGCAATGTTGCAACTTTAGGCAGCATTTTGCGCGAGGAACTCTCAAACTGGCATAAAGAACACTACAGCGCCGACTTGATGCGCCTTGTCGTATATTCCAATCTGCCGCTTGCCAAACTGCGAAAAATCACGATTGAAAAGTTTGAAGAGATTCCCAACTACGACTATGCCCGCCCCATTTTTACCATGCCGCTCTCTTCCGAAAAGCAAAAAGGCCATCTACTGCGCATCGAACCTGTGATGGACCTCAAACAGCTATCGCTCATTTGGGAATTGCCCTCCGCCTACATTAACGACCCGTCCAAAAGTCTGCAGACCATTATTTTCGCCATGTCCCAGGGACAAAAAAATTCTCTTTTGGAGTCTTTGAAAAGAGATAATCTGGCAGTGGATATTGGCACTTTCAAACATGCGATCGGCAATTCCAATTTGCTCTTCGATCTCTCTATCGAGCTAACGGATGCCGGCGTCAAAAACTATGAGGCCGTAATCGCGCGCTGTTTCGAGGCGCTCTTGGGGCTGCAGCATTCGGGCATTCCCCGCTATCTTTTCGATGAAATGAACAACCTTGCCAGAATTAAATATGAATATCAGTCGCGCGCGCAAGCTTTTTCATATACCATGAAACAGGTTAATGATCTCATGGATGAAGATTTCGCCTCTTTTCCGGAAAATAGCGTGCTGGCCAAAGACTATTCACCCCAAACCATTTTTGAAATCCTGAGTTTGCTCTCGCCAAACAGCTGCCAGTTTCAACTAATTTATCCTGCCGCCCTGCAAAAACAGGATGTTGTATATAAAGAAAAATGGCTTGGCGGACAATATTCCATAACGCCCATGCCCTGGCAGCAACTTGCCGCATGGGCGCAAAGCAAGCCCCAAAACGAGATCAAATTGCCGCCGCCCAACCCCTTTATGCCGGACAAGCTGGATCTGCTGCCGGTTGCTTCCGCCGCAGATCTAAAGCACCCGCAAAAAATTATTGATAATGAAACAGGCGTCCTTTACTACGCGCAAGACAACCTTTTTAAAACGCCCCAAATCGCCGGCCATTTCAAGATTTATAGCTCCCAAATTAATGCCGACGCTAAATCCTGCGCCCTGAAAGCTCTTTTTTTACAGCAACTGCAAGAGACCTTGCAACCAACAAGACTATCTGCCAAATCGGCGGGACTTGACGCCAGATTTACCTTCGACCGCCAGAGTCTGAATATTGATCTGGGCGGCTATAGTGAAAAGGCCGCTTTTTTTGTAGAAGAAATTTTAAAGGCGCTTAAATCCTCCATTGCCGATGAAACCGCTTTTGTCCGTTATAAGAGCGCGGCCGCGACCGATCTCGAAAACATGGCCAAGGATTTACCGATCTTTCAAGCTTTTGCGCTCATGACCTCGCTGCAGGAAAATAATGCCGCGCCGCAAGACATTATTGCGGCACTGCAAACCGTTTCCGCTAAGGATTATAGCGCCTTTTGCAGCGAATTATTTGATCAGACCTATGTCGAGGCGCTGCTTTGCGGTAATCTTTCGATTAAAGAGGCCGAATCAATCTGGATCGATGTCATTGAAACGCTGACCAAAACGCCGCTTGCTAAAGATAAAATCGTCAAAAAGACCGTTTTAGAACTGTCCAAAGAAAAAGGGCCCTATAAAATATGCCAACCGAGCGCATCCGGCGGCAGCGGCCTCGTGCTGATGCTGGGGGAAGGCTCCTTTTCTTTTAGAGACCGAGGGGCGCAGCAGGTTCTGGCGCAAGCGATTAAAGAAGCCTTTTACTATACGCTGAGAACCAAACAGCAAACCGCCTATATCGTCACCTCTTTATGCGAAGAAAAACAAAAAGAACTTTTTCAGTATTTCGCCCTGCAATCGGGTACCCATCCGGCCTTCGAGCTGCTGGCGCGCTTTGAAATTTTCCTGGAAGATTATGCCCGGGAAATTACCGCGCAGGTATCGAAAGAGCGTTTTGATAGTCTGCGCAACGAGCTGATTACAACGCTTAGCAAAGGCGCGGAAAATCTGAATAATCAGGCAGCGCTTTTGGAAAAATTTGCTTTTGACTATGACGGCGATTTCGACTGGATTGAAAAACGGATCGAAAGCTTGCAAAAGCTATCCTATGAAGAGTTCCTCTCTTTTGCCAAAAAAACTCTTTCCAAAAACAATAAAGCGCGTCTGGCGATAATGCTTCAAGGCAAAATGCCGGCGGAAAAAGAGTTTTCCTACTTTGACATTTCAGCAGACGATCTTAAGAAAACAGCAATCTACCGCTAAGGGTCCGTAAGGAAATAACTACCACATTTCAGCTGCGCCAAAGCCCCGG
>CAZCPS010000101.1:0-4878 GCA_964499895.1 uncultured bacterium
AGGAAGGACAAATAATCTATCGCGGCATCCATAGTCGCCTGCCAGGCCTCCGGCCCATGATCCCGAAAGAAAGAGTCCGGATCGCAGCCTTCGGGCAGCATCACTACCGAGACTTCGATCGCCCTTTTCTGAAAGAGCTGGCCAATTTTATGAGCCGCTTCATAACCGGCCTTATCGGGGTCGGTCGCGATAAAAACATGATTAACCCCCAAGTCGATAACTTGCCTGACATGATCTTCGCCGAAAGCGGTTCCCTGCCCGGCAACCGTAAAATCATACTTGCCAAAAATCAGCCGCAAGGCATCAAACTGGCCTTCAACAATAATCGCCCTGCGTTCCTTGACCATTCTTTTGCGGCTGTAATTCAAGCCGAAGAGCACCTTTGACTTTTGAAAAAGGGGCGTTTCGGGCGAATTAACATATTTGGGACCAAAAGTCTCTTCACGATATTTGCGAGCCGAAAAGCCAATTACCGCCCCCATCTGGTCATGAATCGGAATCATGATCCGATCGGAGAAAAAATCGTACATCTCGCCATAGGCGCGCATCTTGACAAGCCCCGAGAGCTCCATTAACTCAAGCGGCACGCGTTGCGCCGTTAAAGTTTTTTGCAGAAAATGACCATCTCTAGGCGACAGACCCAGTTCAAAAGTCTTGATAAAATCCTGATCCATACCGCGCGAGAAAAAATAGGGCAAAGCCTTTTGGCCTTCTTCAGTATTTAACAGGAAAAAATGGTAGAACTGCTTGGCTTTTTCAAGAGTATCTTTCAGGTCGCTCTTTTTAGGTCCGGCAGGCGAGGCATCGCCTTCTTCATGCTCAAGCAGCACATTAAAACGGGAAGCCAATGACTCGACAGCTTCGGTAAAACTCATCTTTTCATGATTGGTGAGGAAATCGATCGCATCGCCATGCGCGCCGCAGCCAAAGCAATGATAATGGGTATCGCCCCGCTGCACGATGAAAGAAGGCGTCTTCTCTTCATGAAAGGGACATAGCCCCTTAAAAGCGCTTCCGGATCGCTTTAATGGAATGTAGGATGAGAGAAACTCCGGCAGATCGATGCGGCGGCGCAACAGCTCCAGACTCTCTTTTTTAAAAAGGGACATAGTCGTAACTCAATTGTGATAATAACTACCATACCTGTAAGTTATTTTTTTCCAATTATGATTTTTCATAAAACAAAAAACACGCCTGGCAAAAAAATCACAGCCCGGTAAAAAAGCCATCTCTTTGGTTTGTTCGCTATAAATTGGCCGGCGAAAATCGCCGGTTCTCACCAAAAAAAGACGCCCGGAAAATTTGGCGTCGCTAACAAAGAAATCATCTTTGGTTTCCCTGCTCTCTTTTTGCGTCTGCAGATACTGCCCGCCGGGAATCAAACCCGCCACTTTATAATGCTCCTTTTTCTCAAGCATGGCAATGCTACGCGGAATCCAGACGACCTGTTCTTTTAAATGCGTATCGCTTGCGCAATATAGCAAATACTTGGTGCGGCATAAATAGATCGCGCATAAAATTCCCAGCGCTTCCCAATAGGCCTCATCGCTAAAATCTTGGCTTTTAAGCTGAAAAAACTTCAGCAGCGGACCGATGTGGTCTTCCGCAAAATGAAAGCCGGTCAAAACGCCGCGGCGCACGAGTTCCGCGCCATGTTTTTCAATGGCGCCGGGATTGCAGACATCACTCATAATCAACATACGCTCTTCAAAAGCAAAACCATGCCTGTTGATCATATTTTCCAGTAAATACTTTTTATCCAGAATGAGTTTTTGCCAGTCTTGCTGCCGGCAGCTACTTGCAAATGTAACACCCATAATAAAAAACCTTAGAAAAAGATTAGCAAATAGGCCCCCTTTTTTAAAAGAGAATATGCGCAATGTTGAAATTTATACCTTTAGACGCTAGACTGGCAGCATGGAAAATAATAAGACAACGCCAATGATGCAACAATGGAACGACTGTAAAGCAAAAGCAGGATCGGCGCTTTTATTCTTCCGCCTTGGTGATTTTTATGAGGCCTTCCACGAAGATGCCGTTTTGATTGCCAAAGAGCTGGAGCTGACGCTAACCAAAAGGCAGGAAGTGCCCATGTGCGGCGTGCCTCACCACGCGGCCGAAAACTACATCGACAAGCTGATTGCCAAAGGCTACAAGGTTGCTATCGCCGAACAGATGGAAAATTCCTCCGCCGCGAAAACACTGGTCAAACGGGAAATTACCCGTTTTGTCAGTCCGGGCACCGTCATGTCATCAGGGCTGCTCCATGACAAGCAGAATAATTTTTTTGTCTGCCTTACGCAAACCAATCAAACCTACGGGCTGGCCATTATTGATTTGACGACGGCCGATTTTTCCATTTTGGAAGTTGGCTCGCAAAAGGAACTGCTCTTTGAATTTTGCCGCCTTAAGCCAAAAGAACTGCTCATCTCCAAAAATTTCCATCAGCGCCATAAAACCTTTTTAGAAGAACTCTCCTATAATTCAGCCTTTGTCATTACTGAAAAAGAAGACTATCGCTTCGACCACAGCAGCGCGATCGAGGCGCTGCGCGAACATTTTCATTTGCAGGACTTGGGCAGTTTCGGTCTTTGCGGCCTCTCGGCCGGCATCAACGCGGCCGGCGCTCTCGTTTGCCATCTTAAAGAAGAGCTCATGCAAAATCTCGCGCATATCCGCACGGTGCGCACCGACCGCCAGGACGGCTTCATGGCCATCGATTACATTTGCATGCGCAACCTGGAGATCATAAGCTCGCTCTCGGAAGCGGGCGGCAAAACCTCCCTTTTAAAACTGCTCGATTATACGGTAACTCCGATGGGCGGACGGCTGCTCAAAGAATGGGTGGCCAAGCCGCTGCTCTCGCTCGCGGCCATCAAAGAGCGGCAAGAAGCGATCGCCGAAATTTTAAACCGCAAAGAAGAGAGCCGGCAAATCGGCAAGCTTTTTGGCGGCATCTATGATTTAGAGCGGCTGCTCGCCAAACTGGGCAGCGGCCTGGCTACGGCGAAAGATCTGCAGCTGTTAAACCTGTCGCTTAGAAATCTGCCTGAGATCAAAGAACATTTAAAATCCTTTTCTTCAGGGCTTGTTGCCTTCTGCGAGCGCAATATTGATACGGTAGAACCGGCTGCGGCTCTTTTGCAAAGCGCGCTCTCCGATAATCCGCCGCTTAGAATCGGCGACGGCAACTGCTTTAAGGCCGGCTACAATCGGGATCTGGACGATTTGCTCTCCATTTGCCGCCACAGTAAAGAGTGGCTGGCGAGCTACCAGACACGCCTAAAAGACGAATTAAAGATTAAAACCTTGCGCGTCGGCTTCAACCGCGTTTTCGGCTATTATATCGAAGTCAGCGCAGGGCAGGCCGCCAACATGCCGGAGCGTTTCACGCGCCGCCAAACGCTAGCTAACTGCGAGCGTTTTATTTCGGAAGAGCTTAAAGATTTCGAGCATAAGATGCTTACAGCCGAAGACCGCATTAAAGCTTTGGAAATTGCTCTTTTTGAAGAGCTTTTGCAGAAAATCATCGAGCATGAATCCGCAATTTTCGCTTCTGCCAAAGCGATCGCCCTTTTCGATACACTTCTCTCATTGGCGATGGTTGCTATGGAACATCAATATGTATGCCCGATTGTAGACAATAGCGATATCCTGCATATTGAAGCGGGGCGGCATCCGATTATCGAAGCTTTGGGCTTCGCGCATAATTTTATTGCCAACGATACATTTTTCGATGATGAAAAGGGCCGCCTGCATTTGATTACCGGCCCCAACATGGCGGGCAAATCAACCTACATCCGGCAGGTAGCTCTTATAGTTATAATGGCGCAAATCGGTTCTTTTGTCCCGGCCGCCTCCGCCCATATCGGCGTTATCGACAAGGTCTTCTCCCGCATTGGCGCCAGCGACGACCTCTCCCGCGGCCAGTCGACTTTTATGGTGGAAATGATCGAAACGGCCAACATTCTCAATAACGCAAGCGTTAAATCGTTGGTTATTCTCGACGAAATTGGACGCGGCACCAGCACCTATGACGGAATTTCGATTGCCTGGGCGGTAGCGGAATATTTGGCCACCACCCCCAATAAAAACCCCAAAACGCTCTTTGCCACGCACTACTGGGAACTGACCGAAATGGAAAATAAACTGCCCGGCGTTAAAAACTTGCATGTAGCCATCAAAGAGACCGATACAGGCATTGTTTTCTTACGCAAAATCGCACCCGGCAGCACAGACAAAAGTTATGGCATTCATGTCGCCAAACTGGCCGGCCTGCCCTTCCATGTGCTAAAAAAAGCGCAAGCCATGCTCGCCCACCTGGAAAAGAAAGCCATCCGCCCGGCTCCGCTGAAAACCGAGCCTCAACTGTCCCTCTTTGATTTGGAAAATAGCCGCCTAAAAAAAGTCGAAGCGTCGCTTAAAAATATCAACACCGACCACCTTACACCGATGGACGCTCTGATAAAGCTGCAGGAAATCACCAAAGAGCTTTATACCGAAGCAACCTGAAGAATCGGTTTTGGGCAATTTCAAAGCCGCCGAAAATCTGATTCTTCAGGTTGCTTCGGTATAACATTGAATGCAGAGGCCACTATTCAATTTGTCCGTAGAATTGAAGAAGCCTACCCAACGAAAAGGAAAATTCACGTATTTTGTGACAATCTCGACTTTGTACATTTTTAAACCTCGAGTTCAATAAGATCTTGATTTTATTAGACTTGCCGTTTTCCGGATAGGCTTGGCAAGGCCATTCCCGAAAACAGCAAGTCTAAGAAAATCAAGAACTTGAAGAAATCGGGTTTAAAAATGTACAAAGTCGAGACAATGCCCCGTATTACCGAAACAAGGCCGTCAAGGCGCACCTTGATACGTCAC
>CAZCPS010000102.1:0-4876 GCA_964499895.1 uncultured bacterium
TTGCGACAGCTTTGAAATTGCCCAAAACCAAATTTTGAGTTCACTTCGGTATATATCGACTTGTAAGAAACCCTTTGATATGCGATAAATGATATTAAGTAAAAATTTTGGTATGCATATGAGGAAATTGGTTTTTACCTGTTTTACGGCCTTTACCTGTTGTTTTGCGACGGCCGGTGCCGATGAAAGCGCCCTTCCCAAGCGCTCGGAGCAACTGGCAGGCAAGGGGGCGTCGGCCGGAACTTACGCGGCGATCGGCAACTCCATGTTTGCCTGGGGCATTGTGCTGTTTGTCGTCATTGTAGTTTTAGCCTGCACCATCAACAATAGCAGTACGGCCCATTAGCGTTATGTTTAAATACAGTCTGCTCCTATCGATCTGTTTACCTTTATGGCTACTTGCTGATGTTTGCGTTTTTACGCCGCCGAAAGACTGGCAATGCACGGACCCCTCCAAACTTTCTTCGCATGTACATATTTGCTTTATTTCGCAAGATTCCTATTTTTTTCATCCCTCCTTAAATCTGGCATCTGAAGAGACCTCCCTTTCGGAAGAGGGCTATATTAAAGCGGTAAAAAAGATACATAACGATGATCCAAGCTGCAAGTGGCATAGTTTGGGCGTATTTAAAACGGCTGAAGGCAAAGGCCATTTGGCGGAAATCGAGACCGGAACCAAGTTCGGCGAGGCGAAAATGCTGCAATTTATTCTGGTTAAAAACGGGTGCGCCTATATTTTGACCGGAGCCGCCTTAAAAAAAGAGTTCATGAAATATCAAAAGGATTTTGTTGCCGCCTTTCGCTCGCTAAAAATCAAGAACTCGCTTTGGGACTTTCTCTTGCCCGACCGCGAGGCTAAACTGAGGCAAGAATATCGCCTGCTTAAAGAAGGGCAAACCTCTGCCGAAAAAGTCCGTCAAAACCGGATGGAGCAATTTCAAAACAGGGTTCTATCCGAGTATCAGGAATTAGGCGCCTACTGGCAGATTCTTTTTCTCAAAGACGCTTATCTGGATTGCCAAGCGATTCCCGCGCAATAATCTCGACATGACATAATTGCGCAAAAAGAGGGTTGCTCCTTGTTTTTGCCCTTAAAGGGTCGGTTAAAGAGGAGAGCTTAGCTACTCCGTTTTAGAAGAGCAACCCTCTTTTTGCGCAATTATGTCATGTCGAGATAATCAGCTATTGCTCAAAATTTTAAAAATATGAGAAGATGGCATATCGCATTAATAGTAGGAGTACGATGAAAAGGATCTTCCTTGTTTCACTCATAGCATGTTTTTCACTGACAACATTTAATTTGCAGGCAGAGCCGACCCAAGTGGGCGGAGTTTCCGCCGAGGCGGTCAGAACCTCCAGAAATACCCAAATCGGCAACTGGGCTTTTGCCATCTGCGCCGTTGCGGTAGCTGCTGCCGGACTAACTATTCTTGCGCTCAATCATGGCTCCAGTTCCCACTCGCATTAAGCTGCTCTTGGCGCTGGCGCTCTTTTGCGGCTGCAACCGGCCCACGAATTGGCGTACCGAAGAGATGCCCGGCTGCCAATCTTGCTATAAAAGCAGGCAAATTATTTATTCCGACAACAGCGGCCCGGAAAAGACAGCTCTCTCGTTTCTTGTTACGCCGGAGCAGTGCTATGGATATTTGACGGTCGGCAGCTACCATATTGGCAGCAACAATGTTCGCATGGTTATTGACGATAAGGAGTATCTCGAAAAGGCCATTTTGCATGAGGGCGCACAAAAGCTTGCCTTGGCTTCCTCCACCCTAAAAATACTGCTGCAGGCACTGCAAGAAGGCAAAACAATTAAACTTTCGTTTGATGAATATGAGTTGACAGTCGACGGCTCAACCTGTCCGAAAGCTTTTTTCTATGGGTATATACATCAATAATAATTTAAACAGGATAGCGCATGAACCAGTTAGAGCAATTAAAACAGTTTACTATAGTGGTAGCCGATACCGGCGACTTTCATTCCATTAGCCATTTTACGCCAAGAGACGCTACAACCAACCCATCGCTGATTTTGCAAGCGGCGCAAGATTCGAAATACCGCCATCTGCTGGTCAAAAACCATCTTGAGGAAACCTTTGTCAACTTCGGTGTTGAGATATTAAAAATCATCCCCGGCAGGGTATCGATTGAAATTGACGCCAGGCTCTCTTTTGATACAAAGGCTAGCATCGATAGAGCTCGAAAGATCATTGCCTCGTTCGAGGCAAAAAAGATCGGCCGCGAGCGCATTTTAATTAAACTGGCATCTACATGGGAAGGCATTTTGGCGGCAAGAGAGTTGGAAAAAGAGAATATCCACTGCAACATGACTCTGCTTTTTTCAATCGCCCAGGCCATTGCGTGCGCCGAAAACGGCGTAACGCTGATCTCCCCTTTTGTCGGCCGCATTCTGGACTGGTACAAAAAGAATGAGGGCTTAAAAGACTTTTTGGCGTCCGAAGATCCCGGCGTATGCTCCGTCGCGCAAATTTATAAGTACTATAAGAAATTTGGCTATAAGACCGAGATAATGGGAGCTTCCTTCCGTAACAAGGATGAAATATTGGAACTTGCCGGCTGTGATCTCTTGACCATCTCGCCCAAATTACTCGCCGAGCTAAAAGAAGAGACCAGGCCAATTACCCGCCGGCTCTCGCCTGACTACATCGATCTCGCTCTGGAAAAAGTTCATTTGGAAGAAAAGGACTTTCGTTTGATGCTCAATCAAAACGCAATGGCAACGGAAAAACTAGCCGAAGGTATTCGCCTCTTTATCAATGATATTGAGAAATTGGAAGCGCTTCTCTCTCTGCTCTAAAGAAAAGCGCTTTTTTAATTATTTTACGCTCCGGTAGCCACTGTTTCATCGTCGCTAAAGTCGAAGATAATCTTCTCTTCGGCATGCTTGTCGATGAATTTCTTGACGCGTTTATGATAAGCGTAGCCTGTTCCGCCCGGCACGATTGAACCGGTAACAACAGTTGCCTTGAAGTCGCGCAGCGGGTCGGTACGGGAGTAACTGGCGGCATCGGTGAGCACGCGCGGCGTTTCCTGGAAGGAAGCTGCCGATACAAACTCGGAGCCCAGGGCCGATTTAGTGATACCGAGCAATACCGGCGCCGCTTGAGCCGCTTTGCCGCCTTCTTCAATCGTCTTGCGGTTCATTGCATGGAAGATCTTCTTGTCGACATCTTCGCCATAAAGGAAGGTGGTATCGGCCGGATCTGTAACCTGCACTTTTTGCAGCATCTGGCGAATAATAATTTCAATGTGCTTATCGTTGATCTCCACACCCTGCAGACGATAAACTTCCTGCACCTGGTTGACAAGATATTTCTGCAACTCGCGCACGCCGCAAATTTCAAGAATTTCCTGGGGTACGACCAAACCTTCGGTGAGCTGCTGGCCTTTTGTAACGAGGTCTCCTTTTTGGACGATCAAGTGCTTGGAGAGCGGGATCAAATGTTCCTCTTCCATGCCGGATATTACATCGTAGACGCAAACGATACGCTTATTTTTCTGCGTACCCTTGATAACCACTTCGCCATCGATTTTGGCGATTTCAGCCGCATCTTTCGGCTTGCGGGCTTCAAAGAGCTCGGCGACACGCGGCAGACCGCCGGTAATATCCTTGGTCTTGATAGCGCCGCGAGGCAACTTAGCCAGAATCATACCGGCTTTTACCAATTGGCCCTCTTTTACGGAGATGATAGCACCGGACGGAATGGCATAGGTGCCGATCAATTCCTTATAAGTCGCGTCGGTATAAATGGCGACCTCAGGATGCAGTTCGCCGCGATGCTGTTTTACAATCAGTTCAATCTGTCCGGTCTGTTTGTTCACTTCCCGCTGGGTAGAGATACCTTCGACCAGATCTTCATATTTAACCACGCCGGGGCGTTCGCAGATAATCGGGCTGCTGTGCTGTTCCCAATCCCCGACCTTGGTTTTCTTTTTGACTTTCGCGCCGTCACCAACCAAAATTTTGGTGCCAAGTTCAAGAGTAAATGTTTGAATCGGCTCGATAGATTTGGTATTTAAAAGCTTTTTATAATCATCAAGCTCGCGGCCTTCGTCTTTTACCAAATGGAGAGTACCGTTTTTATTAAGCACCAGCCAATTGCCCTCTTCGTCCTGAACAACCCGTAGATCTTTATAAATCAATACACCATCGTCTTCGGCGATCAACTGCGGGCTGGTCATAGCGGAAGCGATACCGCCGATGTGGAATGTTCTCATGGTGAGCTGGGTTCCGGGTTCGCCGATGGACTGCGCGGCAATGATACCGACAGCCTCGCCCTGGCCAACCACCTTGCCGCTGGCCAAATTAAGGCCATAGCATTTAGAGCAGATGCCATAGGATCCTTCACAAGTCAGCGCTGAACGGATTTTTACCGATTCAATACCGGCATCGTCAATCATTTCAGCTTTATCCCTGGTGAGCACATCGCCGGCTTTGGCAAGCAGCTTAGTGCTATCGCCGGGCTGGTAAATATCATCGCAAATGGTGCGGCCATAAATTCGTTCTTTGAGCGAAATCAGCTCTTCCTGCCCCTGTTTAATAGCAATGACCTCAATGCCATTAAGCGTGCCGCAATCTTCTTCCGTTATAATAACATTTTGCGCCACATCGACAAGACGGCGGGTCAGATAACCCGAGTCGGCCGTTTTAAGTGCGGTATCAGCCAAACCTTTACGGGCGCCGTGAGTGGAAATAAAGTATTCCAGAACGGTCAGCCCTTCACGGAAGCAGCTGGTAATGGGCGATTCGATAATTTCGCCGGAAGGTTTTGCCATCAGGCCGCGCAAAGCGCCGAGCTGTTTAACCTGGGAGCGGTTGCCTCTTGCACCGGAGTCCATCATCAGGTAAAGCGGATTG
>CAZCPS010000103.1:0-4870 GCA_964499895.1 uncultured bacterium
GTTTTTTACAACCCATTTTCTAAAATGTTTGGCAAAATGCCTTACTTCCGCCTCAAACGCACTTCTGGACTGCAAGTTTTCGGCATAAAAAAAACTGCCCAGATCCATGCCAAGCACCCTTTTCTCAAGCATGCCGGAGTTTTTCACGCAATTATAATCACGATTCACAATGCCTTTTAGGCACATTTGCCGATAAGTTGCGAGAAAGCTCGCAAAAATAGCGCGAAAGGCCTCGGAATCCTGATTTTTCGCCGCTGCATCCAACTCTTTTTCCAAAGGAATAACTTTCTTTTGCAAAACAAAGCCGCATTCGTCCAAAGCTACATGCATTTTCCTGCCCAGCCGGTCAATAAGGCAGACAGGACGAAGCCTGCTATGAGTACGAGCCAAGTGGCTATACAAAACACCGGTCTCCTCTTGCAAACAAGAAATCGCTATGTCATAGCTCCGCAAGGTCTCGGCCTTGGCCTTAACACGGTGGGCAATCCGCTTTTGACAATAGGCTCTGCCGGGCGCGCAGCACCGAAAAGCATTCATCCAAAATGGAGTTTTGTATTTATGATACCGCAAAAATTTGAGCACATACTGCCGGTCGCTGCTTTCAAAAACATAGACTTGGCAGCCCTTGCTTAAATAGTGAAAATCCTGATCCAAAATGCCGATGACCGCTTCCGGAACAATGCTGCCGGACTTGGGCAGCCGTTCAGCAATTTTATCAAGCCGAAAGCCGTCAGTTATAAGCTGCCAGCCTTTGGCAATCAAAACCACAGCAAAAAGCGCGCAAAAAACAACTAGAATAGAGCGATAAATTTTTAACATACATAGCAATATTAGCGCAAACGGCACTTGCTGGCAAATTAAAGATTGCTTTTTAAAAAATCGCCTACTAACATTTTTGTCCAATACAGAGCTAAAAAGCTATGAATTTACGAACAGAATTACAAATCAGATCCGGCCATGTCAATGACTGGCTGGACCATCAATTACACGGCAAAAGGCTGGAAGATCTCTCGCAAGCCGAGGTTACCATCCTATGCCAAAGCGCTAAATCCGCCGCCAAAATTGAATGGGGGCAAGAAAGAAAAGCTCTTTATTTAACAGGTCTGAAAATTAGCGCTTTCGCCGGGCTGATCTTAACGCTGGGCATCTATCTTAATTATTTCATTTTGACCGCGGCAATAACCCCGCTCGCCCTTATATCTCTAGGTTTTTGTGTAAACGCCGCGTTAATTTTAACCATTTTTAAAATGGCTATTTATTTTATCGAAGGCGAAATCATCATTCACAATAAATGGGAAAAAGCTTTTTTGCAAGCCTGCCAGGAGTTAAAAAACTTGCAAAACAGGCTTTCGCCGTCTTTGAATGAACAGCTTCCCGAAGCAATAGGAAATGACGCCCTGGCCCCCTACTTCGACTCGCCTCGTTACCCTGTGGACGAAAAAAGAATAACAAAAGTCATTACGCGTATGGGAGACTGGGGAAACCTAAAGTTGGGAACGCATTGTATGGCAATGATGAAATATAAACATAAATTAGCCCACTTAAATTCCTATCGCTTTTTAGGTTATATTTTCTCGACCCAAACCGTCCTTAAGGAAAAAATGAGAAAAGCTTTTTATAGAAAAACTAATAAAGAAGATGAGCCTTACAGCAAAATAGAAAGCAGTTTTAAGACTGACAAATTTGTAGCCGATTTGGCGCCGGTAATCGAAGTTTTAGAACATGCCCTTTATTTACCCGGATTTTGCGCAGAAACCGGATGCTCGCAAGAAGAACTGCTGCCGCTCCTTACAAAGGATGTGAGCGATAAGAAGGCTGTCGAAAAAAAATGGAGAGAGGTTATCTGTTTCCTGATCGAACACTAAAAAATAGGTTTCTTCAAAACTATTTTTTAAATATAATTTTGAAAATTTGTTAACCCAAGGAAAAAATTATGTATGACCAACCACCACCGCCGCCGCCTGCGGCATACTATATGGAAGCCGCTGCACTGGATGGCCAGGTAGAAAATTTCAGTTATTCGATGCCGCAAGCCAATGCAGATTCAAATTATGTACCTTTTAGCGAGCTGCGCTGCAACCCTGATGATATTGCGAAAATTGAAGATATTATCATTTCTATGGGAACGCATAACAAGCTTAGCTTGCTGATCACCCATCAAAAGCGTCTTAGAAAAAAAGGCGACGAACTGCGCCGCGATGTGCATCCCCTGAAATTTTTAGCATATATTCACAAGAATCCGCGGCTTAAACAATATTTAGCCGATATTATGAACGACTACTTTAAGAGAAGCAATTTCACTAAAGATTTGTTCAAACAGTTAAATGACGAACACAAACGCGGCTCAACTATGTTGTATGCGGTTGAATTTGCAGAAGATCTGGGGCTGCCGCCGAATTATATATCGTCTCTGATTGCGAAGAAAAACTGGAACGATCTTGTAAAAGCTCTGACAAAATAGAGGGAGTAATAATCTTTCCGTTTAGATATTTTATTAAATATCGGGCATTGCCGGCTTCCCAAAAGGCAATGCCCTTTAAAGGGTTTTCATCTTTTGCGGCTTCGGAATGAATATATACCCGGCCTTTTCGCGTGCAAAGCAACTCCTGGGTTGTCTGTCCGCCGGAACGGGTTATCGTAACATCGCTTTTAAAATATAGATTTCCCAGCACCTGATCATCCTGATGAGAGAAAGCCACTATGGTTAAATTGGCCGGATAAGTAGCTCTGTTTACTACAGCCAGCAACCATGCGCGCATTTCATCATTGCAGTACAAAAACAGGATGAACGATTTTTTATCTTCATTGCAATGGCTGATAATGCGATCAACATAACTTTTTTGAGCCTTAAAGCCGGGAAAAGTCCCCAGAACCATGGTAAGCATCAACGATTCGGGTTCGATTGCAAAATCAAAACATCCATCATTTTCGCGATAGCAAGACGAGCCTTTCTCTAAAATGCGGCGCAGACAGGCTTTGCGTCTTTTGTCTTTTTCAACTATATGCACATTAAAAGGCTTAACCGGGGCTTTTTTTTCCATGTAAGCCTTAAAGCCCTCTCGCACAAAAAATTCATTGTCTACATTTTTAAGTCCGACTCCGCAAAAGTCCTGCCAAAACGCCTCCTCAGAGGCATGTTTATCCAAAAGCGGCTTGGGAGATATTATACGCAGTAATTTTTTATCAGCCGCCGACAGGCGTTTAATATTTTTGCCATAATGCCGATTTTGATCGGTCGGCATATCCGCAAAAAACTTTTCAAGCATGATACGCGTTTTAAAAAAATAATTGCAGAGCCGGATCGCTTTTATGGTTGCGGAAGAACATAATGGCTGCGTATCAATAACCCGCTCGGCCTTGCGAAAAAAAAGGGCTATGCAGGCAATCACAAAGATTTTCGGCCAAAAAATAAAAGTCGCCAGCTCGCTTAATTTGGCAAGCCGTTCTAAACAGCCAATCCATGCTCTAACTTGCAAAAATTTATATAACAGGGCGCCCATAAAACCGATTGGCGAATGCCATGCACGCAAGATATCAACATAGATAAAAGATGCGTCTTTGTCTTTTCTTTGGATTTCCAGCATTTTGGCGGCGGCGCATTGCAGATGCCCCGAACCGCCTGAAGTTGTGATGATCAGCACTTTGCCCATAAACTATAATTCCCGGCACAAGTTATGACATAAACCCGGAATAACCACCTTCCCCCGTTTCATTTTCTGTAAATATCTGGCATTGCCGGCCTCCCATACGGGAATTCCCTTATAAATCTCTTTTTCGGTAATATCGGGTCTGTATTTAGCTTCGGAATGAATCCAGTTGGCGCCATGGGAAATGCTCATCAGCTCCATAATAGTTTGCCCGCCGGAGCGTGTGATGGTAATATCGCTGCGGTAAAACAGGTCGGCAATCACCTCTTCCTTCTGAAAAGTCATCGGAATAATTCTAACGCAAGGGGTCGCCTCCGCAAGGGCTTGTTTGCCGACTTTGGCAAAAAGGCTCTCTTCGCCCTCTTCATGTTTGCCGCAATAGACAAAAATATAGGCCCGGCCTCCATTTTGGAGTGTCTTGAGATAATCGCTAAAGTTTCGCACATATTCTTGGGTAGCGCGAAAAGCCGGCTGAGAACCCAATAGAATCGTAACAACGCGGTCTTTAGGTTGCAGATCAAACGAAAGCACGCTGTTGCCGGCAATTTTTTGGAGCAATTCCGTCTCTTGCCACCCGGCGCATTGAATGGCTACTTTAAAGGGCTCATTGCATTTTGGTTTGCCGGCATATTTACTGAAAGCCTGCCGAATATAATTGTTCTCATAAACGATGCGGTCCTCGCCCAGTCTGCACATTTTTCGCCAAAACTCAGCCGCGCTTTTGCACTCTTCAAGTAATGGGGGCAGCGAGATTACTTTAATGAAAGGACGATCATTTTTAGAAAGCCCCTTAATGCCGCCGAAAAAGTGCGTCGATAGTTTGGTCGGCAAATCGGACATCACCTTTTCAAGCACGATATGCCGGCCGGTAAGGCGGCGATAGACCCGCATGGCTTTCACAATCGCGTTGGTGCCCATCGGCTGAGTGTCAATCACTCGATCAATCTTATATCGCCTAAAAGCAAAAAGCGCGTGAAAAAAAACATGCAGCCAAAAAACAGCATTGGCTAGCGGCATGCAATAACGCCAAAAGAAAATCTGCCAATAAATAAAGCCGGTTTTTTGCGCGCCATTCCATGTAGTTATGCCGAACCAGCCAATAATTTTAATGACCCACTCGCGCATCAAGTCAACCATGATAAAATTGGCTTGGGGATTTTCCGAAGCAATCTGTTGGCGTTTTGCAAGAGCCGTTGTAAGCAGCCCGCCGCCACCCGAGGCAT
>CAZCPS010000104.1:0-4863 GCA_964499895.1 uncultured bacterium
CACTCTTTTGGCGCTATAAATATTCGCTGTTGAGGGAGGTAAAAGCCAAAGGAACTCATGAAAAGATCAGATATCACGCAGGAATAAAGAAAACCAACCCGCTGCTTTGCGACAGCTTTGAAGCCGCCGAAAATCCGATTGTTCAGGTTGTTTCGGTATAAAGAGAAAATTGTAATATTGTATCATTTTTTTTAAATTGCTATTGTTGGTCAGGATCTTATTATGAGAAAAAAAATAGTTATCGCCGCGGGCGGCAGCGGCGGCCATTTAGGGCCCGCCCAAATGCTGGCATCATTACTTGGCGCCCACGAAATTATCTTCGCCGGCAAAGGACTTCAAGGCAGCCGCTTTTTCGACCGGCAGCGTTTTGTCTTTCAGGAGATTGCCAGCGGCCCCGTCAAAAAGCCGTGGCTGCTTGTATGGGGCTTTTTTCAGGCGCTAATTTTCCTGCGCAAATTTAAGCCGCATATGATCGCCGGCTTCGGCAGCTATCACGCCTTTCCTGTCATGCTGGCAGCTAAAGTTATGCGCGTTCCCATTATTTTGTTTGAGCCCAATTGCATTTTAGGCAAGGTTAATCGCTTTTTCGCCGGAGGCGCCAAGGCGCTGGCCGCGCAGTTTCCTCTTGAGAAATACTATGCCAGGCAGGTAGCGGTGCAAAGACTGCCATGGCAGTCTTTTGCGCTGAAACCGGATAAAGGGGCAGCCAGGCAAAAAATGGGCCTCTCGCAAGGCTGTTTTACTCTGCTTGTTTGCGGAGGATCTCAGGGCGCTCTCTTCATCAATCAATGCTTTTTTCAGGCGGCAAGGCAGCTGTCCATGCCTTTTCAGGTGATCCATTTGACCGGCAGAGAAGCTCGCGTTTACGCCGAGGGTTATCGCAAGATGGGTATTTCGGCCGTCGTTTGCGATTACGAAAAAGAGATGGCCGGGCTTTTTTGCGCCGCCGATCTCGCCATCTGCAGAGCCGGCGCCGCTACGGTGGCCGAGCTTATTCACTATGAAATTCCCGCTCTTTTAATTCCTTATCCCAACTCCATGCGGCTGCATCAGGATCTCAATGCCGATTTTTTCGAAAAGCAAGTAAAGGGTGGCGTCAAACTGCAGGAGGGGGCTAATATAAATTTGCCATCAGCTATCGCTATGGCGCACAGCGCTATGGATAGTTGGCGGCGCAATATCGCCGAATACAAAATACAAAGTAGTAGCGCATGCCTGATCGAAACCCTGTTCAATTAGAAGATTTTCATTTCGTCGGCATCGGCGGCGTGGGGATGAGCGCGCTCGCGCTTTTGCTTTTGGAAAAAGGCAAAAAAGTCTCCGGCTCCGATCTGCATATGAGCGGCTATGCCAAGCTTCTGGCGCAAAAAGGAGCCAGAGTCTGTCTTGGACACGCCGGAACCAATCTGGAAAACCCACAATGCGTTATCTATAGCACCGCCGTCGATACAACCTGCCCCGAAATCATGCAGGCCCTGCAGAGCAAGGCGCGCCTTATCCATCGCGCTGAACTTCTAGCGGCCATGCTGGAAGGCTCTCTGCCTTTGCTGGCGGCCGGATCGCACGGCAAAACAACGACCTCCGCCCTGCTCGCTACCGTGCTGCAGGAAGCCGGCCTTGATCCTTCCTATGCTGTCGGCGGCAAAATTTTAGGCTATGGCGTGAATGCCAAAAGCGGAGCGGGAAAGTACTTTGTCGCCGAAAGCGATGAGAGCGACGGCTCCTTTTTAAAGCTGCCCTGTTTCGGCGCGATCATAACCAATATCGAAGACGATCACTTAAATTACTGGAAATCCAAACAGCGCCTCGATGCCGGCTTTCTGGAGTTTATCGGCAATGTTGCCTCGCTTGAGCATTTATTCTGGTGCCATGAAGACGCGACGCTTCGCAAAATGGCGCCGCAGGGCGCCAGTTATGGATTTGATCATAGCTGTGATCTCTATGCCGAAAATATTAGGACGCAAGGGTTCGAGACGGTTTTTGATGTCGTTAGCAAGGATGAACGCTACGACGGGGTGCGGCTGCCGCTTTCGGGCCGGCATAATGTACTCAACGCGCTTGGCGTTTTTGGCATGGCTCTTAAAATCGGTATCGGCGCCAAAGCTATTCGTAGTGCTTTTTTAAGCTTTAGGGGGATTAGCAGAAGAATGGAGCCAAAAGGCGAGGCGAACGCCATTTCCGTCTATGATGATTACGCGCACCATCCGACTGAAATCAGAGCCGCCCTGCTGGCTTTAAAAGAAGCGATGGGAGGCCGGCGGATCATTGCCCTTTTTCAGCCCCACCGCTACACGCGTACGGCCGATTTTTTTAAGGAATTTAGCGCTGCGTTTGGATCGGCTGACGAGGTGGTAATTACCGATATCTATGCCGCGAGTGAAAAGCCGATCGAAGGGGTTTCGGGCGAGCTTTTAGCCAAAAATACCCCGGGCGCCATTTATGCCCCGCGGGAGGAATTGGTGAATCGCGTAGCTCTCATGCTGCGGCCGCACGATGTTGTACTTACCATCGGCGCCGGCGATATTACCCACGCGGGCGATCTCGTGCTGGCTGCCTGCCGCGAGCTTAAACCCAGGCTGAAAGTTGGCGTTATTCGCGGCGGCATGTCGTCCGAGCATGAGGTGTCGCTCGTTTCCGCCGGTTTTGTTCACTCGATGCTCTCTGCTGAACTTTATCAGACGAAAGATTTTGTTATCGATAAAACCGGATGCTGGAGCAGTGGAAAAGAGCGCGGAGAGCCCATTTCCGGCGCCATTCTGGAAGAATTGCTTTTATGCGATGTCTGTTTGCCGATTTTGCATGGGCCCAACGGCGAAGACGGCATGGTGCAGGGGTTTTTAAAGACTCTGGGAATCGCGCATGGCGGGCCCGATTTTCAGGCGTGCGCGCTGTGCATGAACAAGGGCTGGCTAAAAGATGTTTGCGCATCCGGCGGCATTCCGATTGTGCCTTATGCCAAACTGCGCCGCAGCGATGAACGGCAGGTTAAAATGGAATTTCCACTCTTTGTCAAACCGGTGCATCTGGGCTCCAGTGTCGGCATTAGCCGGGTCGAAAATAACGCTGAGCTGCATAGCGCGCTGGATTTGGCCTTTTCCTTAGACGACGAAGTGATCGTGGAGAGCGAGGTGAGAGGCAAGCGCGAAATCGAATTTGCCCTCCTCGGTAACGAAAAGGCGAGTGTTTCCATGCCGGGCGAAGTGCTCTGCGGCGGGGAATTTTACAGCTACGAGCGCAAATATGGCGCCGCGGCTATTCAAACGACCGTGACCCCCGATCTGCCTTCGGAAAAAATCGCAGAGGGGCGCAAACTCGCGGCGCAAGCTTATGAACTGGCCCGTTGCTCGGGTTTTGCCAGGGTAGACTTTTTCCTGGATGCGGACGGCAATTACTTTTTAAACGAGATTAACCCCATTCCCGGTCTGACCAAAATTAGCCTCTTTCCCCAAATGTGGGCTCATGCCGGACTGGAAGGCACTCGTCTGATTGATCGGATTATTATTTTGGCGCTGGAACAGAAACGCTTATGCAAGATAAAGATTTAAGTCTCAGATCCGCGATCTTTTGGATTGCTTTAAGTGCGCTTTTGATATCCGGTAGCGCCGGTGCCGGCTTTTTTCTCTATAAAAAATGGCTAAAAGAGCGGGTGTTAGACGCCCGTTATAATATTTCGGGCATTATTCAAACCGGACCTGAGAGCGAAGCCCTTTCTACAGACTATCTGGCTTCCATACTGGGCCTGCAGGGCGGGGCGCCGGTTAATCTGTTTGTCTTTGATGTGAATAGAGCCAAAGAACGCCTCTTGATGAGCCCCCTGATCCGCAAGGCGGAAATTCTGAAAATCAAGCCGGATAAAATTTATATAGACTACATAGTGCGCCGTCCGTGCGCGCTCCTTGCCGACTATGAAAATACGCTGCTCGACGAGGAGGGCAATCTCTTTCCGGCCAGCCCCTTTTTAAGTCCGCTCAACTTGCCCAAAATCTACTTGGGGTTGCCTGAGTTTAATCAGAGCGAAGATAGCGAAAAACGGCCGGGGGGCAGTTTCAAAGAGCCCCTGCAGTGCAAGCATTTGCGTCTGGCTTTGCATCTTTTGGAATTGCTTTCGGCGCCGCCGCTCTGCGATGCTTTTCACTTGCAGCTCGTAGATGTGAGCACGGCTTTTAGCCCGAGCTATGGCCGGCGGGAAATTGTGCTTGAAATCGAAGAGGAAATGGAGCTTGATGCGCCTGATCATAAGGTGCGGCTGGTTTTTCCACGGTTTTTACGGCTGCACGCGAAAAATTATGCCGCCCAGCTCGGCAATTATCTGACTCTTAGAGAGAAAATCATTAAAGATTACAGGGGGCAGCTTGCCAATATGAAAAACTTGCCCGCTAAAATTCAGTTCAAACCGCGCACCATCGACTTTAGAATCCCGCAGCTCGCCTTCATTGACGAAGAGGGAAAATAGTTATTTCCTTACGGGCCCTTAGCGGGGCGCGTTCTTGATGATTTTTTCTTTGAGCTGGCAAAGGTTGCGATAGGCCACTTTGCTCTCGCTAGGCGTTTCTTCAACCAGCTCTTTGATCAATTTTAGCCCTTTGGCGATGTTGTGCATTTCAAAGGGCGAAAAATTGGTTGTTTTAAGCGCTTTTTTTATGGGCAGGATGGCCTGATTAATTTGCTCCTGCGAAATCATGGCGGCGCCATTCTTCGGGCGAATGACCAGCAGATATTCCAGATCGGTTAAAAGTGATACCACCAGAGTCTTGATGTTGGAGCTGTTTAAATGTTCCGTTAAATCATCGAGCCGCTCGGGCAGGTTCTCAATTTTAAAGTCGGGTCCGCCCAGATTGTCGCGGATTTGGTCGAGCGCCTGCA
>CAZCPS010000105.1:0-4846 GCA_964499895.1 uncultured bacterium
TCTAAAAATTGCAGTTCCGTAAGTAACTGATCGTTAATGGTTTCAAGCTTTGCTATTTTTTGCATAAGCTTTTCATCTTCCATAATGCCTCCATGAAGGCCGAAGATGGGCCCTCATGGATATATAAGCAAGATCCGTGCCGGGAATTATTCGATAGCCGGCATTTCGGTTTTTTGAAGCGCTTCCCTGTCATTTTCGTTTAGATCGGCCAGCATTTCATCGCGAAATTCCAGCATCTCGAACTTTTTGAGAGTAACCGGTTGGCCCTGATAAAACCAGGCGACTTGGGTGTTGTCTTCGAGGTAGTATCGGGAGCTGCCGTGGCGTTTGTGGTCTTGCCAGTGAATTTCAGCCAGCAGGGCGCCGTTGTCCGGGTTAAAGTGGCGTTCGATACCCTGTTTTTTACCGTTTTCATAAGGAATTTCCTTATAAATATTATTATTGCGATAAACGAGGGAGGTGCCATCCAGCCGGCCTTCTTTCCAGTACATTTTCATCAGCAGTTTACCGACCGGGGTAAAGGTCTTTTGCTCGCCGTCCAGGACATAGTTTTTAAAGAAGGAGATGGACTGCAGGGTGCCTTCCGGGTGGAAGGTCATGCGGCTTGCGAGATCGCCGTTTTCGATTTTATCTTTGGAGATCAGCAGATTGTTACGGTCTTTTTTAATCCTGATGCCTTTGCCCTCTTCGATTATTGATTCGATCTCGTTGTCGGCTTTGAAGTATTTGCCGGAGATTAGCCGGTCTTTTTCATAGACTTCGATGCTTAGCGGGGCGCCCTCTTTGTTCCAGAGGGTAGAAGAGCGTCGCTCATCGAGGTCGAAAGCATCTTCGCGAACGGGCATGCCCTCTTCGTCGTAGATCACTTTTTTGACCAGAATGCCTTCATTGTAGGTGTCGGTCTCCTGGATTAGCTTGCTATTGGGGAATGAATAGGTAGTGTCGCCATGTAAGACGCCGCCGACATAGGAGTTGGTCAAAATTACCCCGTTTTCCAGACAGGTAATGATTTGTCCGTCTTTTTCTCTTGATTCCCATTCTTCGGGGGATAGATCGAACCCATATTTGTGTACGAATTTTTGCGAAACGACACAGTCGCAGGATTTTTCGTTGTGGCAGGATACCAGGGCTGTAGCGCCGAGTACGCATAACAACCAGACTGCTTTTGATTTCATGAAAGACCTCCGTTATCAAATAATTCTATATTATTTGCTTGTCAGACTATTTTCAATTAAAAGTTTGTTTCGGGCGTGTTCTTTTTCTATTTCGTCAAACGAGAGCGTTTTATTTTTGTCCTGATAGATGAAGCGAAAAGTAGCATTCTTCTTCTCTTCGCCAAGGGAATCATCCATGTAAAGATCGATCATTTCGAAATTTTGTAAAATGGGCGATTGCAATTTGGCGGCGGCCTCGAAAACGGCCGCGATCGGTCTTTTTTTATTTAAGGTGAGCGTTACATCGCGGTGGGAAGAAGGGTATGGGGTGATCTTTTGAAAATGGATGTGATTTTTTTCCGCTTTAAAGAGCTCATCCAGATTAATTTCAGCGAAGTAAACTTTTTGGCCGAGGTCCAGTTTGGCAAGTATGGCGGGGTGGATTTCGCCGATGACGCCAATATTTATGCTGCCGATATGCAGATTGGCCTGGCGTCCGGGATGGAAGATCTTCCGGCCGGACTTTTCAAAGCCATAATCTTGAATGTTAAGAGAGGCCACCAGATTTTCCAGCAGCCCTTTTAAATCAAAGAAGTCTATTTCCTGTGGTTTTTTTTGCCAGTGCCATGGACGGTCAAGTCCGGTGATGGCTATTGAAAGGGTAGTTTGTTCGACAACGACTTTTTTTTGCTGAAAGTGGGTGCGGGCGATTTCAAACAGGGCGAGATTATTATTTTTATGATCCAGATTGTGTTTGATCACTTCTACAAAAGAGGGTAGCAGCGACGGACGCAAAATCGACTGATCTAAAGATTTGGGGTGCAACACTTCGATTATGGCTTCGCTAAGAAAGCTCAAGTGTTCATCGATGGAGGCCATTTTGGGAGAGATCAAATCGCAGGTGATAATTTCCTGCAGTCCGCCGGCGATCAGCGCCGTTTTGATTTTTTTCTCGAATGTATACATGGGAGCCGGGCCGATACGGGAAGTGTGGCAAAGAGTGGATTCCTGTTTGATATTGTTGTAGCCATAAATGATGGCGGCTTCCTCGATAAGGTCGATTTCTGTTTGCAAATCATTGCGGTAAGAGGGAATGTCGACCGAAAAATCTCCATTTTTGGCTATGGCTTGCAAGCCGGATCTGGCAAAGCAGGTGCTGATTTCGCTATGGCTGAGCTTGGTGCCGAGCAGCTTGTTAATTCTTTCCGACCGGCAGATAATATTGCGGGGTTTAAATGGTTGCAATCTTTGGACTATAGAGCCGCCGCAAATTTTGGCGCCGGTGATTTCGGATAGCAGAAAAGCGGCATAATCCAAGGCAAATGGCGCCATTTCAATATCGCATCCTTTTTCGAAGCGGGCGGCGCTTTCGGTTTTAAGGCTCAGTTTGCGGGCGGTCTTGGAGACGCAAACCGGCTCAAAGGCGGCCGATTCCAGTACGATCGATTGGGTGTTATCGGAGATGGCGCTGTTTAGTCCGCCCATGACGCCGGCGATGGCGATCGGCTTTTTTGTGTCGGCGATTATCAGCGTATCTTTCTCCATGGTCTTTTCCTGTCCGTCAAGGCAGGCGAAAGTTTCTTTGGAGCCAATCTTGCGCACGATAATTTTATGGCCTTCGACTTTTTGCAAATCGAAAGCGTGCAACGGGTGGCCCAGCATAAGCATGACATAGTTGGTGATGTCGACGATGGCGCCAATCGAGCGAAAGCCGCAGGCTTCGAGTTGTCGTCGCATCTCAAAAGGTGTAGCAGCCTTGCCGCAGTTTTCCAGAATGCGGCAGCTATAGAGCGGGCAGCTCTCTGATTTGATTTCGACGCTGATTTGCGCGGAACACTTATTTTGGGATTCCTCAAGTTTGAATTTGGGCAGATGAACTTTAACATTAAAAGCGGCGGCAAGCATGCGAGCGATGCCAAGCGCGCTCATGCAGTGGCCAAGGTTGGGGGTGAGTGAAATTTCGAAGACGGGGTCGCACAAAATGGCAAGGTCGGAGCCGGGTTTTAAATCCGGCGGCAGGTCTAAAATGCCGTCGGCATCCGTTGCCAGTCCCAATTCTTTTGCTGAACAGAGCATGCCAAAAGATTCGACACCCCTTAATTTGCTTTTTTTAATCCGCATGCTTTCGCCCTCTATGGAGAGGAGCGCGCCATCCTGCGCCAGGGCGGTTATCATACCCGCTTTGCAATTGGCGGCGCCGCAGACGATTTGCAACTTCTCTTTTCCGTCAAAGACCTCGGCTACCGAGAGCTTGTCGGCCAACGGGTGCTTGGCCGCCGAAACGATTTTGGCGGCGACAACTTTGGTAAAAGAGGGCTTTTCATTATAGATCCGGTCGACTTCGACGCCCATGGAGGTGAGCTTTTCGGCGATTTCGGAGGGAGCGGCTTTGATGTCGATAAACTGTCTAATGGCGGATAATGTAATTTTCATAAGGCTGCTATTGGGGTTTATTATTTAAGAGGGTCATATCCTCCCCGATGAAAGGGGTGGCATTTAAGAATTCTTTTACCGGCCAGGTAAAGTCCTTTTAGGGCTCCATATCTATCCAGCGCCTGCATGGCGTATTCTGAGCAGGTAGGCGAAAAGCGGCAGTTGTTGCCCAAAAACGGACTGATGGCCAGCCGGTAAAAGCGGACGAGCAAAATCAAAATTTTTTTCATAGCCACCATTATACTAAAGGTGCGCAAAAGAGCAATCGAAAATCCCAACTTGTCAGCGGCTTTGCCTGGATGTAAAAGCAATTTGGAAAGAGAAGCAGACTTTTTGACAAAAAAGGCCGCTTCGCATAATATTTTGGTTCTTATACTTTGTGCGGGGGTGGCGAAATTGGTAGACGCGCTACCTTGAGGTGGTAGTGAGAGCAATCTCCTGGGGGTTCAAGTCCCCCTCCTCGCAAATTTCTAAATCGTATTTTCAAATAGTGTTTTGATGGCCGGCAGCGCTCCGGCTTCTATTTTGATTTGCCGCATGGCATCAAAGCTGCGCGAAAGCGCCAGCGTCTGCATATCATCATCCAGTTCCTTTAGATTGAGCAGTCCTTCATGCAGGAGCAGCTTTAGATAAAAGCTGGCAGCCAGCGTGTGGGGCGTTTCGAAAGAAGCCAGCTTTTTTAAATAGCCGCTTAAAAGCAGATAGACGCCCGGGGCGGGTTTAAAGGGTATCTGGCTTTTCAGGATAGCCATGGCCATAGAAGAGGCGCATTCGATCATGGCCAGGGAGCTTCTGATAAACAGGTTTTCTTCCAGGATCGAGGCCTCTTGCAGGGTTACCATCTCGGTGCGGGATCTGCGGAAAATAAATTCGCTTTCGCAAAAATGGCCGGCGGCAGTCAGCAGAACGCTTTTTTTAGCGGAAAGCCGCTTTATAATAACTGAAATCAGGCCGTGGCTGAAGGTGAAAACATGCAAGATCTTGTCTCTCTCGCCAAATGGCTTCGAAGAGAGCGTAATTCCTGGGGTTTTTTCTGTATCCATGCCGCTATTATCTTTTATTTTGGTAAAAAAGCCAATATCTTGCTAAGATTGAAAGTTCCATTTGCACCGGTAGCTCAATGGATAGAGCACTTGGCTTCGAACCAAGGGGTTAGGGGTTCGAATCCCTTCCGGTGCGAAATTACGCCGGCTTTTACCGGCGTTTTTTTTTGTCTAAAAAAAATCTATTAAGAAAAAAAAAATTAAGTTACTATCCTC
>CAZCPS010000106.1:0-4717 GCA_964499895.1 uncultured bacterium
CGCAGGAGCTTTCGCGCTAGCACAATCCTAAATTTTAATATTGACAGAGCACTAGACTCAAAGAGTACTCATATGCTGGCGGAAATTCTGGGCAAGACGGCAGAGGGCGGCACAGCGATGCTGATCGCGACGCATGATGCCGATTTTATCGCCGCATTGCAGCAAAACTGCATGAAGACCAATATTTATTGCATGTGAAGTTAGTGTCTTTGGAATTTTTACTTTTATAAAAAAAAATAGATGAGTAATCTCATACTGAATCAATTTATTCAATAAAGGGGGCGAGATGAAAAGAGTAGCTATTTTTGGGACGCATGGTTCTGCTAAAACCACGCTGGTATATAAGCTGGCGGCCTATTTCAAGATGCAAAATAAAAATGTGACCGTAATTCACGAAACCGCCCGACAATCCCCCTTTCCGATCAATCATGCTGCTGTCTATCAGACCACGCTCTTTTTAATTGCCAGCCAACTAAAAAAGGAACTTGAAGCGGAGGCTGAAGGCTTTGAAATCTCGATTTCCGATCGCACCCTGTCGGACGCTTTTGTCTACATCAATCACCTGAAAAGAGACAATGTCTATACGCATATGCTGGAACCCTTTTGTATGCAATGGATCAAGCAGTATGATGTGCTGGTCTATCTGGAGCCGACGCCGGGCTATCTGCCGGAAGACGATGGCCGCCGTGCTTGCGATCTGGATTATCAAATGGCCATCCGCGATGATTTTCGTCTTTTGATCGAAAAGATCGAAAGAGTGCATAAAGACGATCTGCATCTGATCAAGTCCGAATCCAATCATGTCTTTGACGAGAAGCATCTAAGAGTGTTGCTTGCGGAGATTCATCAGGGGGTGGAAGATGCCGCCGCTGTTTGCGGGCCGCAGGAAGGCTCCCATAGGGATCCGATTGCAATTCAGGCTTGTATTGATTAATACGCTTTATCAATCTTGTCCCCTTGATTGCAAGTAGATTTCAGCAAGGCGGTGAAGTGTGATATATTGGCCGGCTTTGGCTACGCAATGTATTCTTTGCAAAGAGAGCTTATAGACAATTTCCTCAATACTGAAAGGCTTTTTTAGATCGACGGCGTCTAAGATGGCCAAGGATGCTAAAAAGGTGCCGGTGCGCCCGACACCTGCGCTGCAGTGCACGGCCAACAATCCTTGGGTCTCGTTTAATTCGGCCCTGATTTGCAATGCCAATGCCAGTAGCTCTTTTGGATCTATGCCCTGATGATCCCTCCAGTGGGATAACTTATAGGCGCATACCTGATACGCCTCTTCGGCGGACGGAATGTTTAGGAAGTTTTGGCCATCGGCGGAAATGCTCATCTTGCCGTCCCAATAAGGGTGGCATTTTTTTACTTGTCCTTCATACGAGTCGGTGAGCCGTACCAAGTGGGTGACGCCATAGCTTTGCAATAAATGGAAAAATTTGGGGGTGTCTTTTGATCTGGGGCCTTCGCAGGCAATATAGTAATGACCGTTTAAATATATGTTGCTGGCATTGTAGTAGGGAATCGTATTGTTATAGTCAAAAGCAACGCAGCCCGGCGCGCGGATCAAATCATCGTCAATCAGGTGCCGGGCAAGTTCATATTCCGGTGTTTGCCAAATCAGACGGCGCGCCATGTCGACAGTTTTAAATTCCATAGTCAGTTCGGCGTCCGATTTGCCTGCGGCAAACGGCGTAAATTCCCTGTTCTGTTGAAAGAGTTGCCAGCGGCTTGCGATTGCGTCAATTTGGGGCCGGCTAATTTCCCTGGCCTCAAGCGAGGCGCCTAGCGTCATAAGGACAATCAATAGAAATCTTAGCTTTGTAAACATAAATACCACCTTTTAAAGAGAAATATGTTAGGTGTGTATCACTTTCTTTACAATGTTTTTAAAAACTTAAGCGTAATTACCTGAAGGCTGCTATATATACCCAATGAAATTCAAGATTTGGGGGCTTTTTGGGTAACCGGAAATGTTGCGTAAAAAAATGTTTTAATAATTGTTGTTACTGATATATATAGTATTAATAAGGCTTATAAAGATTTTTGCATGAGACGCTTGTTTTTTATTGTGATTTGTTTTTCTGCTCTTTCGGCAATTGCCGCTCCGCCGCCCGTGCCCTCTGCCGGTATCATCGAGCGCCAAATCGAGAAAGAATATGAGACCGAGCCGCTTCAAATCGAGAAACCTTCTCCCGAGATTCAGATTGATATTCCCAAAGAAAAGCTGCAGATTCCTCCCGGAATTAGAGTCCGGATTAAAAAAATAGAACTTGAAGGCAACAGGTCCATTTCGGCAAAAAAACTTGAGCCTCTCTTTAAAAACAAGCTCAAAAAGAAGCTTGCGATTGGCGATATTTATCAAATTTGCCAGGAGATTGAAGCATATTATGTTAAGCAGGGCTACTTTTTAGCGCGAGCCTATCCGCCGCCCCAGGATGTTAAAAACGGCGTGCTAATTATTCGGGTTATGGAGGGTAAGCTGGGCAATGTGGAGGTAATTGGCAACACATTCTACAGCACTGCCTTTATTCGGCGTTATTTTGCCAAGCTGCAGCACAGGGCTCTTCGGTATAATGATTTTTTGCGGGCCTTGATCCTTTTAAATGAAAATAGTGATCTTGCGGCCGGCGCCATTTTTGAAAAGGGCCAAAATATAGGCGAGGCTGATGTAATTGTTCGAGTCGAGGATAAAAGGCCTGTGCATTTGTATCTTAATGCCAACAACTACGGCAGGTGGCTGACTACCAACTATCGCGCCGGTGGCCGGCTGGATGCCGGATCTTTGCTGATCTATGGCGACAAGCTCTCCATTGCCGAAGTAATCGGCTTCCCGGTAAAAGCACTCTATTTTACCGATATCGTTTATCGCGTGCCGATTGGCGCCGATGGCGCTTTTTTGGAAATGGCCTATTTGACATCGCGCTTCCATATTCAGCAAATGAGCGCGCTGCATCTGAAAGGCAGCTCCAATGTCGCCACTCTAAAATTTACGCAAGCGGCCTGCCGTCGCCGCAATCTCGCCTGCGATCTCTTTTCCTATTTTGATTACAAGCAAATCAAAAATTATACGCTAAGTGATTTGACCTCTTTTGACAAGCTCAGGATGTTAACATTCGGCGCGCTTGTGGACCACAATGTTCCGGGCTCCGGCCGCGACTATTTGACCATGCGGGCGGCTTTTGGCCTGCCCGGTTTTTTGGGCGGCCTAAACAAGAACTCCGCCGGCTGTTCGCGCCCCGGTGCCAAGGGCGATTATTTTAAGCTTAATGTCGATTATGACCGGTTGCAAAAATTGACTTACGACTGTTTTTTATTTTTGCATGGCTCAGGACAGTGGAGCCCTTCCAAACTGACCGTGCCCGAGCAAATATATATTGGCGGTGTTGATACCATTCGCGGCTTTCCCTTGGCGGTAGCGATGGGCGACAGCGGCTACTATGTCAATATGGAATTGCGCTTGCCGCCTTTTGGCCTCTGCGATAAACCTTTTTTTAGAACGCAAAAAAAATGGAAGGATGTTCTGCAGTTCGCTCTATTTATGGATCAGGGCGGCGTCTCTATGCAATCTGCCCATAATACTTTTCTTGTTGGCACCGGTTTTGGCGTGATTATCAACGGCCCCTGGTCATTATCGCTTACTGCCGATGCCGCTTTTCCGCTCAATCATCGCTCCAGATCCAATTCGGCCTTTTACTATCTTAAACTGACGGGGCAGCCATTCTAATGAAGAAGCATATATGCCGGGTTTTATTGCTTTGCTCCGCGTTTAGGCTCTTTGCTTTGCCGCAAGAGCCGCAGGTGGCGGCAGGATCGGCTTCTTTTTCTGCTAATGACGCCCAGTCTTTAAAAATTACGGCTGCCGATAAAACGATTATCAACTACGCCCAATTCAATATCGAGGGGCAAGAAAAGGTTGAATTTGTTCAGCCATCCGGCAAGGCGTGCGTTTTAAATCGGGTAAATGGCCAAGATCCTTCCAGGATTTTAGGCGAGCTTAAATCTAACGGCTGTGTTTATCTCGTTAACCCCCAAGGCATTTATTTTGGCCCAAACGCTACTATCAATACCGGCTCATTTGTCGCTTCAACGCTTAACATCAAGGATGAAGATTTTCTAAACGGCAAGCTCTCTTTTTGCCTGCAAAGTGATTCTGTTTGTTCTTGCATCGTAAATGAAGGCTTCATTACCGCGGAAGATAGCGGTTTTATCGGCCTTTTTGCTCCTGTGATAAAAAATAGCGGATCGATTGTGGCCAAGGCAGGCAAGGTAGCTCTCTCTGCCGCCGAAAGGGTGACGCTTGATTTTTCGCAAGACGGCCTTGTGCAATTTGCGATCGAAGGTGATTTGGAACAAGCTATAATTGAAAATTATGGCCAAATCATCTCGGCCCAAGGCGATGTCTCCATCTCGCTAAGAGCTGCCAGAGAAGTTGTCAAAATGGTTGTCAACACAGATGGCATTATTGAGGCGAACACGATTGAAGAGGAAAATGGCGTCATTCGTCTGGTGCGAGAGGGGTCTGTTGCCGGTAATAATGTGACGATCGATTCTCCTGCGATCGAGTGTATGAGTCCTATTAAAGCGGAAGGCAAGTTGCAGCTTTTAGCGCAGAATCTGGTAATCAATGGCTCGATGCTCTCTTCAAAAGAAGATATGACGCTAGCTGCGCCCGAGCGGATTGTGATGCGTGATTTTAAAGGGGCTTCGACCAAATTGA
>CAZCPS010000107.1:0-4655 GCA_964499895.1 uncultured bacterium
CGTGTCTAAATAAATTTATGCTGTTGCATAGATTTACACAGATTTTTATGAGCGGTATAAACACTAGAGGCAAACACTAGACCCCTACTCTTTGTTGAATATAGGCAACTGTCTTTCCCCAGGGGAAAGCAATCGGCACCGCCATTAGCGTTTTAAAGGCGTCGGGACGGTATAGACTCAAAGAATAGCTGACAGTTATAATTCTGCATGCGGGGCATACCTGCTGGAGTTTCTCTATTAGCAAGGTAATTTGTTCGTTTGAGAAATTGCTGCCATAAATGTAAATGACGGAAAAGGGCGATAAATCTATTGCAAAAATATCTTTTTTAAAAAATTTGAGCGCCCGCCGGCCGCGGATTTTGGCAACAAAGGAAGCAAAAAAAGTAAATAGCGAAATGCGTTCGATGCCGGTTACTTCGCATTTAAAAAAAGATGAAAGCCAAAAACAAAGCCGCCCTCTTCCGCACCCCAAATCAAGAACCCGGTCCGATGCAGAAATTTTGCAGGCTTTCGCAATCCTCGCAAACGATGTAAGCGGCGTTTCACCATAAACATGAAAATCTTTTTCTCCACGCCGAACGAGATATCTTTTCGATACCTGAAACGGATTGATGAAAATATAAAACAGTCCGAGAAGCAAATCGTCCATAAGAAAAGAAAAATTTAAATAATAGAGCCTAATGACCTTTAACTGTTCATTCAAATTAAATAGCTTTACCTTGAAAAACAGCTTACCAATTAACATATTCTCCAGGATCCGGGGCTATAAACTCATTAGATGGCAATTCAGCATTTTTCAACGCCAAATATAAGTCATAAGGAGGCCGTTCGGCCGGCTCGTCGGAAAGGCAAAAAGTTTTCCAATGCATTCCAAGCGAAAATCTGGATTGCACTTCCTTATGGATCTGCACCGCTTCTTTCGGATGCATATGAACCGGCTTCATAAAGCGCCTGGGATAATATGTGCCTATCGGCAAAAGACTTAAATCCATACCGCCAAAGCAGTTCCCTATCATTTTAAAATCGGTCGCATTATATCCCGTGTCGCCCGCAAAATACAATCTTTTATTTTTACCCTCGCCGGATTGCACATCCACTACAAAACCGGCCCAAAGGGTTTTGTCGGTGTCAAAAAGAGATCGTCCGGAAAAATGCTGGGCCGGTACGGCATTAATATGTACCGTCACGCCATCTTCAGGCGAAAAAATCAGCTTGTCCCACCATTGCAGCTCATAGACCGACTCTATTCCCCTTTTTCGAAACCATTTTTTGATTCCTTTCGGAACAATCCATTTAATCTCAGGGAAACACAAGGCTAATTTTTTGACCGTAGTCCAGTCCAGGTGGTCATAATGATTATGGCTGATCAGCACATAATCAATAAATGGCAGTTTGTCCATGCCAAGCGCGGGCGGATGCTTGCGGCGCGGCCCTACCGGCAAAGCAAAACAATGCCGGCTCCAAATCGGGTCGGTCAGAATCGAAACCCCAAAGACCGAAATTAAAAAGGTGCTATGATTGATCCAAACCGCCGAAGGCTTTTTCGGATCAAAAGGCAACAATGCTTTAGGTCTGCAAAAATCGGAGGGCGGCGCATAGGAATGCAACGGATCACGGTAGCCCCCCGACTTCCAAAATAGAATATCGAGGTAGTTGCGCCGTATGTCGCTTGCTCCGGGGTTGATATAGCGATTGTTGATCTGTGGGCACTTTTGATATTGATTTTTTTTATCCATTGGTATATAAATAATCTAAGTTTAATGTTTTATCTTTATAACAAGATCAAAACCCGCTTTTTACACTTAACAAACGGTCTTCTATCTATTTTTTAAAAATAGATAACCTAGAATTAACTTCAATGATTTTTATTGAATTTAATAAAAAAAACTACTATTAATAAATTTATGAAACAAGTCAATTTAAAGTTATCAAAACATACGAATGGCGGAGTCAAAGAACTATTACATATTTCTTTGCCTTTGATGATCTCCTCGTTTGCCTGCCTTTTGATGATTTTTATTGACCGCAGTTTTTTATCGCATTATTCCGTGAACGCTCTTAACGCCGCCGTTAATGCCGGTACGCTCTCATGGGCCTTTCTGGGATCTCTGGGCATGGTTGCCGCTATGTCGGAAGTCTTTGTAGCCCAATATAATGGAGCCGGAATTCAAAAAGAAATCGGCCGGCCCGTCTGGCAGATGATCTGGTTTTCACTCTTTACTTTTCTGCTTTTTATTCCTTTTGCTTTTTATCTGGGCACCTGGATGTACGCAGGAACTGAGCATGCGGCGCTCAAAATTGACTATTTCAAGTATTTAATGCTCTTCGGGCCCAGTTATCCCATTATGACGGCATTAGCCGGCTTTTATATCGGGCGCGGCAAGACCCGGCTTTTAATTGTGATTGCAGTCGTAGCCAATATTATAAATTTCTTTGCGGACTGGATTTTGATCTGGGGCATAAAAGGCATCGTTCCCGAAATGGGCATCGCCGGCGCTGCTATCGGCACTTCTTTGGGATCTATTTTTGAAGTAGCCATCCTGTTTTGGCTCTTTATCAGAAAAAAGAACCGGGATTCATTTGGAACGGGCAACTGGCAATTTAATATGGCCGTCTTCAAAAAATGTTTCATCGTCGGTTTGCCTCAAGGCGCCTTTTACTTTTTGGAGGTTATCGGCTGGGTAGTTTTCTATTTCATGATGACAAAACTGTCCGAAAATCATATTACCATTTCAGCTATCTGCCAGAGCATCGCCATCCTGCTCTCCTTCTTCTATGACGGACTGAGCCGCGGCGTAACCGCCCTAGCCGGCAACTTCATCGGCGCAAGACAATATCATTTGACATTCAAGCTGTTAAAGTCCGGCTTTAAGCTCCAGCTCATTTTCTTTTTTGGCATATCGCTTTTGTTCTTCTGCGATCTGCCAACCGTTATCAACTATCTTTTTCCGGGCCATTTTGAAGGAACCTCTTTTTGGCTCACGGCCGGAAATGATGTTCATGAAGCGCTGCAGATCTGCCTCTTTTTTTGCTTTGTCTACCTCTTCTTCGAAGGTATGCGCTGGGTGCTTTCAGGTCTGCTTACGGCTGCCGGAGATACGGTGTTTCTGCTCATCGTGAGCACTCTTTCCGTCTGGATATTTCTTCTGTTGCCCGTCTATTTGATTGTTGTAAAATACAAGATGTCCATTCAAATTGCCTGGCTATTAACCGCCATATACGCGGCGCTGCTTAACCTGATTTATCTGATAAGATTTCATAAGGGAAAATGGCAGCGCATTAACTTACTGCCCGATGAAGAATCAGACGAGACGATTTAAACTCGACTTTGTACATTTTCAAACCTCGAGTTCAATGAGATCTTGATTTTATTAGACTTGCCGCTTTCCGGATAGGCCTGAACATGGCCATTCCCGAAAACGGCAAGTCTGAGAAGATCAAGAACTTGAAGAAATCGGGTTTCAAAATGTACAAAGTCGAGTTAAAAGCGTATCATCTTTTTTGAGACTAAATCTGCCGGCTCTAAATTTACCGGATGGAACTTGCTTTTTGCTTATCAACCGAATGATCTCTTCCGGTGCGAACTTATGAGGATCTTTTTTAACCAGGCCCAGAATTTGCAGCACTAGTCCGGCATCCATATTTTTCGCTCTGGCCTCATCCAAAAAGGAGTCAATGGAATGCCCTTCATTAAGCGATTTCTTTAAATCGGAAATTAGTGAGAGCGCCTGCATAATTTTTTTCTCAATTACGCTGCGTTCTATCTTGCCATCTAACGATTTAGCCTTTTTTTCATCAAGATCCTGCTCTTCGCCGGAAAAATTGTCCTTTTTTCGGTCATCATCAGCTTCGTTAACAGCGCTTACATATAATTTCTCTTTATTTAAAGAGATGAAATTAGTCATATATATCTCCAATATACAACCATTATAACATAATTATGCTTAAAAATCCAGTATTTACAATGTCATAGGAGGCTCATCCGTAACCTCTTTAGGTCCAAAATATTGGATTGCGCCGGGAAAACGGTAGCGATCTTCAAAAGCCCATTCTTCCTTGTTTTTAGCAAAAGCCTTAAAATGAGCGCCTTCCAGTTCAACCAGCGCCTTCTTAATGACCGGCTTTTGAACGCCCTTACGCGTTTCGAAATTCATCAGACTGCAAATCGGAATGCCTTTAACCTGCCACTCTTCGGCCGAGGCTTTGAGATTGCCAAGACAACTCATGTAACCGGTGCAGCCGCCATTTAGCAAGAGAGCGGCAACATAACCTAGTGAATAACAATAGTTTGCGTCAAAGTTGGAGGGCATGCCCGACCGGCCCTCGTAACCCATAAAATGCGCAATCGCCTTAAACTTAATTTTTTGAGCTCTTTTTTTCACTTCTGCTTCCACTGTTTTGATCAGCAGTTTTTCGGTTTCGATGCGCGAGACCTGCACATTGCCGTGCGGATCGCGGTCTAAAAGGAGCTGCTGTTGGATCTCCCCCGGCAGCAGAGCAAAACAGGCGGCGGCAGGGGCGGAAAGCAATAATGAAATTTCCTGCGTTGTGACAGAGCCTTCCTGCCGGGCAAGCAGCGCGTTTAATTCGGTAATGAGCAGCTTCATCTCGGGCACAAATTCAATCAGTCCTTCCGGAATCAGTACAACGCCATA
>CAZCPS010000108.1:0-4645 GCA_964499895.1 uncultured bacterium
AATTGCGACAGCTTTGAAATTGCCCAAAACCAAATCTTGAAGTGGTTTGGGTATATGTTGACAAATGGCGTGTTGCCTATTTCGTTGCAGCCATCCAGCTTTAATTCGGTAAGCGAAGTAAAGAGCGTGAAAATATTTTGAATATCTCCGCGGCAAATTTGGGTTTTGCCCAGGTTTAACTTTTCCAGGGGGGCTACGCTTCCCTTCCAGCGAAAAAGTCCCGGCCGCAGCAGTTCACAGCCAAAAACATTCAGGTCTTTTAAGAATTTGAGATGCAGAAGCATGTTTTTAAATATGGGGTTGGTGATGCCGCTGTAAGAAAGACAGAGAACTTCCAGGTTGGCAAATGCAGTGATATGTTCTATTTGGTGATGGGGGGCGATGGAAAGGCGGCGCAAATTGGGGCAATGTTTGGCGATTTTACGCAAACCGGTTGGCGGAAGAAAGGCTGAATTGACGACTTTTAGCCAAACGATATAGGTTTTTTGAGTAGTTGACATGCGTTCTTTGAGAAAAAGCGGCCAGCCCCAAGCAGATAAATGGCGAGTTAACAGCGCGCTGAAAGCTGTTTCCAGATAAGTGTCATCGATATGCGCACATTCGGCAGGAAGCGAACACAGCTCTTTGTCGGAGAGAGCTCCGCCGTTGCGTAGTATATTTAATTTAATTGCGATATCGTTCATTATGGCAGTGGTTTTCAAACGGCACAGATCTTCTGCCGGCAGAAAAGAGGCGATCCGTAGTTGGAGTTCAAAAGGAAGCATACTTATTTTCATAATAATCCTCTAAATTGTGCGCATATTTTGGCCGAGCTGCTAAAAAAAAGCAACGCTGAATAGTGCTAGGATTAATTATACCGAAGTGAACCCAAAACCAAATTTTGAGTTCATTTCGGTATGTTTATCAAAACGCAAGTCTTGCGATGAGGGGTATTTAGAAAGGCTGCGGCATAGCTTTCGCTCTGTTTTTCAACAGTATAATTTTGTTGTAGCGCTGTTTCGATGCTTGTAAAAAAATCAGATTTTTGAGGAAAAAACTTGTGCAGCGCCGTTAAAAAATCGGAGTGGCTGCGGTTTTGGCGGTATTGCGGCATTTTATGCGGCAGGCTAAGAGTTTTCATTTTTTGCAAATCAAAATCCCACAGAAAAGAGGTGTGCTGCAGACAGGCTGTTGAAGAGATGTATTGGGCGTTGCCGCCGCACTTCAAATCGTTGATCGTAAAGTCATTTTCTCTAAGAGCCCAATGCTCCAGTTTCAGCGCATTTTGATAAAAGGTAGCCATATGGCGCATGACTTGTCCCGGAAAGCAAAAGTTTAAATCGTTCTTTTGAAAAAGAAAGGAGCAAAATAGGGTGTTTTCGTCCACCAGAACGCAGCCGCCGCCGGAATAGCGCCGGATTACCGGGCACCATTTTTTACCCGGCGTCAGTAATTTTGTCTCGTCGCAGCCAAGCCCCATCACAATGGCATCGCAGGTGCCATAATTGGTAATGCACCAGTTTTCCAAACTCAGGCGCAAAAGCGCCTCTTCCAGTTGCAATTGCGCGAAAATCGGATAGTTTTCAAGTTGAAGCAGATTGATTTTTAGCATATTTTTGTTTCGTAGCAGAAAATTTCCTGAATTTTGGGCCACTCCGCCTTGTTTGGCAGGGGGTGGCGCTCAAAGTAGTGGGAGAGAGAGATGGCAGCCCGAATTTCCACGCCGCCCTCCCTGCTCTGAAACCGGAGCAGGTTAATATGGCGCACGAGCTCTTTCGAGGCTTTGATGGCTTTCTGCCCGGAGCTGTTGGTGAGAATGAGCAGCATTCGGCCCTCTTTATAAGGTATCAGGATATTGTTTTTATTGAGTTTTTTGGTTATATGCTTATATAGCGCGAGCATCATGGCTTCCGAATCGGTATTCCCAATTTCCTTCTTGATCGTTTTGAAATTTAGCACTTTGATGAGCAGGGCGGCAAAAGGGTTTTTTTGCATCATAGCCAGAATGGGAGCGGGCAGGATCAGATGTTCTTTGAGGTCGATTTTGGAGAACTCTTCTTTGGAAATCAGGCCGAATAACGGCGCGGTTTTCTTTTGCGTAGACTGAAACTGCGTCTCATGTTCGATTTGTTCCAACAGTTCTTCTTCGAAATGATATTTGTCGATAAATGCGGCGGCGCCGGCTCTTTTCATTTGCGAGCGGTACTCTTTACCCAAGTTGCCGGTAATTATTAGGAGAGGCACCGGTTCGCTGCAGGGGGAGGTTTTAATTTCCAGGGCTAACTCTAAAGGGTCGCAATCCGACAGGCTATCGTCCAGGACAATAAACTTTAAAAAAGTGGATTTTATCGTTTGGAGGGCGGAAAATGCGCTCTTAGCGGTAACGACGAAAAATTTTTCCTGCAGGCGGGCTTTGATTTTATGCCTGATTTTCTGGTTGTTGCTGATGATCAGCAACGCGGGATACAAATCGGTGATCATACTTTCCCTCAGTAGCATGATTGGCTCTTTTGCGCAAGCCAATCATTAAAATAAAGATGTCAGCAGAGGATACGCCTAGAATGCGGCTGGCCGCGCCCAAGTTTTGCGGAGCAAATCGTATGAGCTTTTCTTTGGCTTCGTTTCGCAATGTTTTGATGGGGGCATAGTTGAAATCGGCCGGGATTTTGATTTGTTCAAGCTGTTGCAGTTTTTCGATTTCCTTGTATTCGCGGGCTATATAACCTGCGAGTTTGCATTCGGTTTCGATTTGCCGGTTGATTTCGGAGCCGTAATCGGATACATCGGCCGGATATTCATTTAAAAGATTTTGGTAGCCGATGTCAGGGCGGCATAAAATTTGGCCAAGAGAGGCGTTTTGTTTGAAAGTCTTAAAAAGCCGTTCTTTTTCCGTTCCGATAATCGCCTTTTTTTTGCAAACGGCATCATACTGTCTTTTGTTAATCAGTCCGAGCGCATAACCCAAGTGGCGCAATCTCAGATCGGCATTATCCTGCCGTAAAAGCAGGCGGTGTTCGGCGCGGCTGGTAAACATGCGGTAAGGCTCTTCCAGCTCTTTTTTGATCAGATCATCGATCATGACGCCGATATAGCTTTCGTGGCGGGAAAGGATGAAGGGTTCTTTGTTTTTAAGAAAGAGGGCGGCGTTGATGCCGGCAACAAGCCCTTGGGCGGCCGCCTCTTCATAACCGGTAGTGCCATTGATTTGGCCGGCAAAAAAAAGATTTTTAATCCGGCGGCTTTCCAGCGCGGCGTTAATTTGACCTGAGCGCAGATAGTCATACTCAATAGCGTAAGCCGGCCTTGTGATGTAAGCTTTTTCAAGACCGGGGATGGTGCTGATAATTTGGAGCTGTACTTCGAACGGCAAAGAAGTGGCAATGCCATTGATGTAATATTCCTTGGTTTTCAGTCCTTCCGGTTCCAGAAAGAGCTGGTGGGTTTCCTTATCGGCAAAGCGTACAATTTTATCTTCGATCGACGGGCAGTAGCGGGGGCCTTTGCCCCGGATTTTACCCGAAAAGAGCGCTGAGCGATTAAGATTTTGCCCGATAATAGCTTTCGTTTCCGCAGTGGTATGGGTAATATAGCAAGAACTTTGTTTGCTGCGGCATTTTTTCGTGTCAAAAGAAAACTTTACATCCCTTTGTCCGGGCTGCAGTTCGGTTTTGGAAAAGTCGATGCTGTCCTCGTGGATGCGCGGCGGGGTACCGGTTTTCAGCCGTCCCAGATCGAAGCCGGCTTGGATCAAGGATGCGGAGAGACCTTTAGAGCTATTATCACCGCTGCGGCCGCCTTCAAAGGAAGTTGATCCGATATGCATTACCCCTTTTAAAAAGGTGCCGGTGGTGATAATTACGGCTTTGGCATAAAAGTGGATGCCCTCGCGGGTGGCAACGCCCTTGATTTGATTGCCATCTATGAGCAGTTCTTCGGCATCGCCCTGGAACAGATATAAATTGGGTGTTTTTTCCAGCAGCTCTTTCATGGCCAGATGGTAGGCTGCCTTATCGATTTGCGCTCGGGGTGATTTGACGGCGGGTCCTTTGGAGTCGTTTAGCATCCGGAAATGAATACCGGTTTTATCGGCCAAATATCCCATGATGCCGCCAAGCGCGTCAATTTCGCGCACCATATGGCCCTTTGCCGTGCCGCCAATCGACGGGTTGCAGGAAAGCTTGGCGATAGAATCAAGATTGGAGGTCAAAAGCAGGGCACGCACACCCATTTTAGCCAAGGCATGCACAGCTTCACAGCCGGCATGCCCTCCGCCGATGACTATTGCGTCAAAATTTTGGGGATACATTAATAATCAATTATTTTTTCTTATGACGGTCGCGTCTGCTGCGTTTTTTCCGTTTATGTTTGGCTATTTTTAATTTTCTTTTTTTCTTTACTGATGACATTTTCTTTCCTCTAAAAAGAGTTTTATTATTAGGACGATTATGGAGCAAAAAAGCTAAAAAGTAAAGCGCTAAAAAAGCGGAGCTATGAAGAATTGGTCCAATTCGAGAGTTAACAGGATGGCGCTGTAGCCCGCAAGCCCGCCAAAAATGGCGCCCGTAATAATTTTTAGTGCTAGCCGGTTTGCTATTGAGGCGCAAAGGAGGCCTCCTGCGCTGCTCATAATGGTGGCGTTAAGACTTACTATAAAAATAATTTTGCG
>CAZCPS010000109.1:0-4587 GCA_964499895.1 uncultured bacterium
TCATCATAATCATCCGCGCTACCCAGAAGAAAATAATGTCATGGCCGGTAATCAATACGCCGGTCGGGAAAAACTTTTCAAAATCTGCGGTTTTTTCCGGCCAACCCAGGGTGCTAAAAGGCCAAAGAGCCGAAGAAAACCAGGTGTCGAGCACATCTTCATCCTGATACCAGAGATCGGGGTTCTCTTTGACTTCGGGCGGATCGAAAGGTCCGGCGTAACAGATTTTGATTTCCGGATTTTCCTTGTTATACCACACGGGAATGCGGTGGCCCCACCAAAGCTGGCGGGAGATGCACCAGTCGCGCAGATTGTCGATCCAATAGTAATAGGTTTGTTCCCAGTATTCAGGAACTAGAGTAACTTCCCTGTTTTGCACGACGCTTATCAACTTGTCCTTAAAGCCGCTCATGCGTACGAACCACTGCTTGGAAAGATAGGGCTCGACGATTGCTTTGGATCTGTAGGAAATGCCGACGCGGTGGGTGTAGGGCTCGATTTTAGCGAGCAGCCCCAAATGTTTCATTTTGCTAACGATTGCGTCCCTCGCTTCCATGATGGTGAGGCCGGCGAAGCTGCCGCCGTTTTCGTTAATATGGCCATCTTGTGTTAAGATGTTGATCATTTCCAGATTGTGCCTTAGGCCCATCTGATAGTCGTTGAAATCATGGGCGGGGGTAATCTTGACTGCTCCGGTGCCGAATTCAGGGTCGACAAAACCGTCTGACAGGATCGTTATTTCACGATCCGCGATCGGCAGCAGCAGTTTTTGGCCGATGAGATTGCTATATCTTGGATCTTTGGGCGAAACGGCAACAGCCGTGTCGCCGAGCATTGTTTCCGGCCTGGTTGTGGCAATGGTAATCTTCTGCTTCGGATTATCTTTAAGCGGATACTCAAAGTACCAAAGAAAGGATTCCATCTCTTCGTATTCGACTTCATCGTCGGCCAGCGCCGTTTGGGTTGCCGGATCCCAGTTGACCAGATAGTCGCCCTGGTAGATCAGATTATCGTCATAGAGTTTTTTGAAAATGGTGCGCACGGCGTGGTTGGACTTTTCATCCATGGTAAAACGGAGCCGCGACCAGTCGCACGAGCAGCCCAGACTCTGCAGCTGCTGTAATATGCGGATCTCTTTTTCTTCCTTCCATTCCCAGACTTTGCTCAAAAAATCGGGCCGTGAAAAGTCGGTGCGCCGCTTGTTTTGGGTGGCAATCAAATGTTTTTCAATAACGGTCTGCGTTGAAATGCCGGCATGGTCGGTGCCCGGTATCCAGAGCGCTTCGAAGCCGCACATGCGTTTGTAGCGGATCATAATGTCTTGCAGGGTGTTGACGAGCGCATGGCCCATATGCAATACGCCGGTAACATTGGGCGGCGGGATAACGATGCAAAAGGGGGGCTTTTCTGAACTGTTATCGGCTTTGAAAAGATCATTATCTTCCCAAAAGGCGTACCACTTTTCCTCGATTTCCTTGGGGTCGTAGGCCGGCGGCAGACTGGACATAAAATTTTTCCTGTATATATTTTCTGTACTGGACAAAAATTGCTTGTATGGAGGAAACGAGCCTTTATCAAATCGATCCTTTTGCTTGCCTATAGCGCCTTCGGCTATTGGCTGCGCAATACGGATCGATTTGATTTTGGCTCGATTTCCTCTATACTATACCCAATTTTTGTCCAGTACAGAACTATATATTGCTTATCAGTATAGACTGAATTAATTTTTGTTAAAAGGAGATTACTCTATTAATTTTAGAGACGGTAGAGGCCGCGATAGTAAAGCTCTTCTTTATCGGTATGTTTTGATAGTTTGTAAAAGAGCATTAATTGCCGCTGGAGTTCCCTTTTTTCCCATGAAAAAAGTTTTTTTAAACAGTGCTTTTTATGCGTCAGAAAATAGGCGCCCAAACTGTTGGACGGGGGATGGGCTTTTTCCATGACGGCGTTGAAGTGGAGTTTGGCTTTTTTCTTTTCTTTCGCAGCATAGAGCAGGCAGCCATAGGTAAAATGCATCGGGTGGCTCTCGGAGGAGAGCTGATCTTTTGAATAGTTGAAAATGATTTGTTCGGCCATTTTAAGGTCTTTCCCCAGAATGGACTGCCAGGCCAGCAAGTTGTCGGCGAAGATTTGCCCCGGTAATGAGAGCTGTTTTATGAGCTTGCCCTGCAAGGTAAATTTGCGCCCGTGTTCAAGCGCAAAGCGCAAAAGAAAGAGCAGGCACCTTTCGGCGTTGCCGTCAAGGGTCTCCGGCAGCAGTTTAAAGCAGTTCTTTAGGTGGCTATCGATTTGGCTCTTTTGGGCGGTAAAGGCCAGCTTTAAGAGAGGGTCTTCTATATCAACGCCTTGTGTATCGGTAAAGCCCAGCTCTAAAAGCGCGAAAAGAATGTCGCCGGCATCCTCTTTGGAGGCGGTGCCGAGCAGTTCAAAGAGAGCCCGTTTTTTGCCCAGGCGATAAGCTAAACTGATCGTTAAGTACATTTTGAACTTCTCCGATTCAATCTCTTGGGGAGCTTTCAGGAAATAGAGTTCTTCCCAATTGTTTTGCAAACTGATCAGCAACAGCCGGATTTCGGGGTGCCGCAAAATGCCTTCGATATTTTGAAGAGCGATGAGCAGCAGGCGGTAAGCCGTTTCGCGGCAGGTCTTGGCGCTTTGCAGAGCGCGGAAAATCAAATGTTCATGCAAGGCATAGAGCAGTTTGTGCTTGGGGTATTTGCGGATGGCAAGTTCCATGCACTTGGCCTCTTCTTCGCACTCGCCGGTTTCGGCATATACCAAAGCTTTGCCGATATATTCCAGCGGTCCGGATGGGGGCATATGCAGTTTGGCAAATTCGTCCAGGGCTTCTGCTAAATATTGTTCCTTTTTCATCCGGTTATTTTTGGCGGCTTCGATGAGCGCCATGCCGGCGCGGAAAAGAGCGCTTTGGCCTTCTTGCCGGTCGGGAAAGCAGATTGCAATACGGCGGTACTCGAATAGGGCCGTCTTAAAATCCTGTTTTTCTAAAAAGGCGTCGGGTACTGCCAGGCAATTGACCATCACATTGTGAGAAGCCGAAAAAACGGAAAGGGCATCGATTTCAAAATCATAATCCTTATGTAAAAGTCCGATATGGGAGCCCAAGACCGGCAGATAGCAAATGTGCGAGCAGATAAAGCTGTCGTCCAGATAGAACTTAAAAATGTTGCCCTGTTTTAGGGCGGTAAGCTTGTGTTGCTCTGTTCCAAGAGCAAGCGCCGGCAGACTTTTGATTAAAATATTGGAACGGTAGAGTCCGGCCGTATTTTGTTCCAGCCAGAGGCAGTAGCCCTCTTCGATGTTCGGACGGTTTTTGACGGAAGGCACAAAAAGCAAAAGTCCAATGCCGGACGATTTGGCATCCAGCTTGATGTTTGCTTCAATTTTAATGTTGCCGGGATAGCCGTTTTTAGAAATCATGATGCCGGACCATTCGGCGTTTTCGGACTCGCTTGAAATGGCTGCCTGCTTGGCGAGTAGTACATTTTCCTGAAATTCCCAGTCATTGCTTTCCTGCGGTTTTAAGAAGGCAACTTTGATCCAGTCGGGCTTTCCGTCAATATAGCTTTTTAAATCTTCGATCAGTTCGCAAAGTGTTTGGTAGCGTTTGTTTTTATCTGTTTCCAAACATTTTTTAGCGATTACCGACAGCTTGGCGGAAATGTCGCGATGGGGAGCTTTTAGCTCGGGGTCGATCAAAAGCTCTTTTAGAATATTTTTTTTAAAAGCGCTAACGGTTGGTCTGATGAAGGGTAGTTGCAGCGTTAGAATCAGATACAGAATAACGCCTAAAGAATAAATATCGCTAAGGACGGAGTGGGGTTCGCCCAGGGCGCGCTCCGGCGCCAGATAGGCCAGGGTGCCGGCCAGTTTGCCGGGTTTAGTATAGCCTTCTTTTTGCGGCGTACCGGCGGGAAGAGCCTCTTCGGAAGGCGGCTGATTGATGAAGGCGGCAATACCCCAGTCAATGATTTGCACTTCGCCAAACTTGCCAAGTAAAATATTGTCAGGTTTCAAATCCCGGTGGACGATGCCTTTGGAATGTGTGTAAGAGATGGCTTCGCAAACATTTAAAAAGGTGCGGAGCAGAAAGGCATTGGAGCTGAAACTGCCGAACCCGGGTGCGTCGCCCTCTTCCGTCTGCTTTTTTTTAAGCAGTTCTTTTAAGGAGAGGCCTTCGATATAGGCCATTGTATAAAAGATATTTTTTTTATCGATGCTGATTGAATAGATGGGGATGATGCCGGGGTGGGTCAGGCTGGCGGCGATTTTGGCTTCGCTAAGAAATCGGCGGGTAATCATTTGCTTGCCGATAAGGGTGTCTTTAATTTTTTTTAAAGCTACATGGCGTTTGCAAACGGGATCATAGGCCAGAAAAACCTCGCCCATGCCGCCCTTTCCCAAACTTTTGATGATTTTATAGCGATCAATAAACACCGAAATAATCCTCCTTTTTTCGGAGTAATTATATGATTCGGGAATTATATGGCAATGTATAATTACTTATTCGTAAGCCCGGGGCTTTGGCGCAGCTGAAATGTGGTAGTTATTTCCTTACGGGCCCTT
>CAZCPS010000110.1:0-4583 GCA_964499895.1 uncultured bacterium
ATTAATTTTAAATCGGCTTAATTTTATATAATTTAAAGATTTAAATCAACTAAACAGTTAAAAGCTAATAATTTAAAATAAACTTTATTAAGCCAACCGGCCGATAATCTGTTCAACAATCGCTTCCGGCTTAAAGCCGAACTCAACGGCCAGATCTCTAGCCGGCGCCGATAAGCCAAATGACTCCATGCAAACGGCTAGCCCTTCTCTGCCGATATACTTGTGCCAACCCTGATCGATAGCGGCTTCGATGCTGACTCTCAGCCCCAGATCGCCGCCGACGATGCTTTCCTGATATTCCTTGCACTGCTGCTCGAAGAGCTCGAAGCATGGAAAAGAGACCACGCGCACATCTTTGCCCATACGCACTAGCTCTCTTGCCACTTCCAGAGCCAGGGAAACTTCCGAACCGGTCGCGAAAATGGAGACATCCGGCCGGTTTTTTTCTTTTTGCAAGATATAGGCTCCTCTGCCTACGCCCTCACTATAGGTTACAGAGGTTTGCTCCAGTTTGGGAAGCGCCTGGCGGGAAAGAATGAGCGCCGTAGGTCCTTTATACTTTAGAGCTGCCAGCCAGGCCATTTTAACTTCATTGCTATCGGCCGGCCGGATAACCTGCAAATGGGGAATGGCGCGCAGCGCGGCGATATGTTCTACCGGCTGATGGGTGGGGCCGTCTTCGCCGACATAAAAAGAATCGTGGGTAAACTGGTAGACCACTTGCAAATAGGACATCGCGGCGATGCGGATCGCGTTGCGCATATAGTCGGAAAAAACCAGAAAGGTACCGATAAAGGGCACGAACGAGCCGCAATGGAAGAGCCCGTTGGCAATCGCGCCCATAGCGAACTCGCGCACGCCGAACTTGATATTGCGGCCGGTAAAATCATTAGCGTTAATTACGCCATATTTTTTAAGCAAGGTCATATCGGAAGAGGATAAATCGGCCGATCCGCCATATAAAAAAGGCAGCAGGTAATCGAGCTCGCCAAGCACTTCATTGGAAGAAGTGCGCGAAGCGATCGGGCTTTTGATATCAAGAGCCTTTAGCGCCGTCTCCAGATCTTCAGGCAAAGTTTTTTTGCGCATGGCGACATACTCGGCATGCAGATCGGGGTTGGCAGAAGCCCATTTGCGAAAAGTTTCGTTCCAGCTGTTTTCGATTTCAGCCTGCCTGGAAAGGCGGTGTTCAAAAAAGCGGCGGATGGACTGCGGTACATGAAATTCCTCTTCCGGCAAATTGAGCGCCTTTTTAGCGGCGGCAACCTCTTCGACGCCCAGCGGCGCGCCGTGGGCTTTATGGCTGCCGGCCTTGTTAGGCGCGCCATGTCCAATTACCGTATGGGCGATTATCAAAGCCGGCCGCGTCTGGTGCTGGCGCAGCCTTGACACTGCCTCGTCAAGCGCGTCAATATCGTGGCCGTCTACCTCACACACATCCCAGCCATAAGCTTTATAGCGCATGGCAGTATCCTCGGAGCAGCTCTCATCAAGCGGCCCATCAAGCGAAATCTTGTTTGAATCGTAAATCAAAATCAGGTTATTCAGATTGAGGTGGCCGGCCAGAGAAGAGGCTTCAGCCGAGACGCCCTCCATCATGCAGCCGTCGCCTGCCAGGCAATAAATCTTATTGTTAAAAAGCGTAAAATCATCCGTATTAAATTTGGCGGCCAGGATTTTACATCCCAGCGCCAGTCCTACGGCATTGGCCACGCCCTGCCCCAGCGGGCCGGAAGTGATTTCAACGCCGTCGGTCTCGCTATATTCGGGATGGCCGGGCGCTTGCGAATAGAGCTGCCTAAAATTTTTGATATCTTCCATCGGCAAATCAAAGCCGGCAAGGTGCAGGCAGGAATAGAGCAGCATGGAGCCATGTCCGGCCGAAAGCAAAAAGCGGTCGCGGGCCATCCACTTGGAATCTTTGGGATTATGCACCAGCGCATGGCCATATAAGTAGGCGCCGATCTCGGCGCAGCCGAGCGGCAATCCGGGATGGCCGGATTCAGCCTTTTGAATCGCTTCCATCGAGAGCTGGCGAATGGTATTTGCCGCTCTTTTCAGTTCGTATCTTAATTCGCCGTCCATATCGTTCTCCTGCCAAAATTTAAAAATAAATATGCAGTATTATACGCACACGATAATCATGCAAGCAAAAACAAAACGGGGAAAGTGCCTTTTATCTTTAATTTTTTCTTTACCCGCTTCCTGCATTTGACTTTTGATAGCGCCTTGGCATAAAATAGGCGCAATACCAGAGGTTTTATGTTAACTAGAGAAATTCGCAAGCAGTTCATTGATTTTTTTAAGAAACAGGGTCATGCCCACATCAGCTCGGCGCCGGTCGCGCCGCTGAACGACCCTTCCCTATTGTTCAACAACGCCGGCATGAACCAGTTCAAGGATGTTTTTTTAGGCAAAACCCGCCGCGATTATACGAGAGCCGCTACCTCGCAAAAGTGCATCCGCGTCGGCGGCAAGCATAACGACTTCGAAAATGTCGGCCACACCTCGCGCCACCTGACCTTTTTTGAAATGCTGGGCAACTTCTCATTTGGCGACTACTTCAAAAAAGAAGCGATTGATTTCGCATGGACCCTCTCAACTGAAATCTGGCAGATCGATGATAAAAAAATCTGGGCGTCCGTCTATGAAAAAGATGATGAAGCCCTCGAACTCTGGCTTAAATACCTTCCCAAAGACCGGATCGTTAAACTGGGCGAAAAGGACAACTTCTGGGCGATGGGCGATGTAGGACCTTGCGGCCCCTGCTCGGAGCTGCTCTTTGACCGCGGCGCAGAGTTCGGCAAAGCCACTTCCCCTGCGGGTGACACCGAAGGCGAGCGTTTTTTTGAATTCTGGAACCTGGTCTTCATGCAATATTCCAAAGACGCCGCCGGCGTGCTTTCGCCGCTGCCTCACAGGTGTATCGATACCGGTGCCGGACTGGAGCGCGTAGCCGCGCTTAAAGCCGGCGTCGACACCCTTTTTCTAACCGACATCCTGCGCTCTTTAATCGCCGAAACGGAAAACATTTGCGGCAAAAAATATGCGGCAAACACGCCTATTGCGCCCGCTTTCCATGTGATTGCCGACCACATTCGTTCGCTCTCCTTCTCAATCGCCGACGGCGTCGTGCCCAGCAATACCGACCGCGGCTATATCTTGCGCAAACTGATCCGCAGAGCCGTTCGCTATGGCAAATCACTCGGCATCGAAAAGCCCTTTCTCGCAGAGCTGCTGCCTCGCCTGAATCAGGAAATGGGCGAAGACTTTCCCGAACTGATTAACTCCCATGCGCGCACCGCCGAACTCCTCACCGAAGAGGAAGAGGCCTTCCACCGCACCTTGCAGCGCGGCGGCAACCTGCTCTCCAACATTATTGAATCTTCCAAAAAAACCATCCGGGGCGAAGACGCTTTCAAGCTCAAAGATACCTACGGCTTTCCGCTGGAAGAAATCCTCTTGATCGCCAAAGACGCCAATCTTGGTGTTGATTTGGCCACTTATAACAAACTGGAAGAAGAGGCTCGCCAAAAATCAAAACAGGCCCAAAAAGACACCTCTCAGCATTTTGAGACCAACTTCTTTGAAGACTTTTCCAAAGCTCACGCACCCTACCACTTCTGCGGCTACGAGCAGCACAGCTCCGACGCAAGGATCATTGGCATTGTGGTGGAGGGTGAATTTATGGACGCCATATCCGAAGGACAGGAAGGCTGCCTGATTCTGGACCGCACACCCTTTTATTCCGAAATGGGCGGACAGATGGGCGATAGCGGCTTTATTTCCTGCGAAAAAAGCAAGTTTACGGTTGATGCGTGCCGGTCGCCCTACAGCGGCGTGGCTCTCCACATCGGTATGGCGCAAACCGGCGGCTTTAAAGTCGGCGACGCGGTTAATGCAAGTATCGATCATCAAAAACGCAAACGCATCTCAAATAACCACACCGCCACCCACCTCTTGCAATGGGCGCTCACCCAAGTCCTCGGCGCGCATATCAAACAGACCGGTTCGCTCGTGGACGATTGCCACCTGCGCTTTGACTTTTCCCACCACAAAGCGCTTTCCAAAGATGAACTGCGGCTGGTCGAAGATAAAGTAAATGAAAAAATTCGCGAAAACCGCTTGGTTGCCACTTACGAGCTGAAATATGAAAAAGCGCAAAAAGATCCGGCCATCCGCCAGTTTTTCGGCGACAAATATGGCTCGACCGTGCGCGTTGTCGACATCGACTTTTCCAAAGAGCTCTGCGGCGGCACCCATGTTGCCCGCCTCGGCGATATCGGTTTTTTTAAAATTGAAAAAGAGAGCAGCATTGCCGCCGGCATCCGCCGAATCGAAGCCCTAACCGGCAATTCGGCCGAAAAAAAAGCTCGCCAAGAGGAAGACTTGATCGAAAGCCTCTCGATAACGCTTAAAACCACGCCGGCTAAAATTTCCGAAAGGCTCCACTCTTTTATCGAGGAAAACCGGAATATGGCTGCCGAACTCAAGCAATTCAAGTCGGAAGGCAAAAAACAGCTGGCCAACCGGCTGCTTGCCAATGTGCAAACCAAAAACAATGTTAAACTGCTAATCGCCGA
>CAZCPS010000111.1:0-4575 GCA_964499895.1 uncultured bacterium
CGGGCAAAAAGACTTCGATGTCGATTGTTTTGGCCGAAGCAAAGGACATGTCGCCGGTTACCAGCAGCATATTGCGGTAGTGCAGTCCCAGTCCCTGCAGTGCCATTTCGGCGGAAAGCATCATTTCTTCGAAGACTTGCGAACTCTCTTCGGGGCGGGTAAAGCAGAAAAGCTCTACCTTATTAAACTGGTGGGTGCGGATCAGCCCTCTTTCGCCTTTGCCGGCGGCGCCCGCCTCGCGCCTGAAGCAGGGCGTGTACGCGGTATACTTTAGCGGCAATAGCTCTTCATCGATAATTTCGTCCATATGCAGACCGCAGAGCGCCACTTCGGCGGTTGGAACAAGGTAGAGGTGGTAGTCATTATCAGATAGTTTAAAGCTCTGGTCGGCAAATTTGGGCAGCTGTCCTGAACCGTACATAACCTCCGATCGAACGAGCAGAGGAGGGATAATTTGGGTAAAACCGGCCGCGCGCTGGATATCGAGCAGATAGTTGATTAGCGCCCATTCGAGTTGGGCGCCGCGGCCGGTATAAATGGGAAAGCCGCTGCCGGAGATTTTGGCGCCCCTTTGAAAGTCGAACAGTTTTAATTTTTCGTTGAGTTCAAGATGGTTTTTGAAAGGAAAATCAAACGCCGGTTTTTCACCGAAGGTTTTGATGCAGACATTGTCTTTGGGCTCGAGCGAGACCGGAATATCTTCGAATGGGAGATTGGGCAATATCGCTAGTGCTTTATTGCGCTCCTCTTCGAGCTCTTTTAAAAGATTTTCTTTGCGGGGCAGTTCGGCGACTGCGGTTGCCGCTTCTTCCATTAGGCTCGAGGCATCTTCCTTTTTCTGTTTTTTAAGGCCGATGGCTTTAGCCAGTTCATTGCGTTTGGATTGCAGATTTTCGACTTCGATCTGCAGGCTGCGAGCCTGTTCGTCAAGACGCAGCGCCTCGTGTAAATCAGAGGCCGGTTCTTTGGTTTGGAGCATGGCGGCGTATTTAGCGGGATTTTGGCGAATAATTTTAAGATCTAGCATATGGATTCCTTTCTGCAATCTGGAAAAAATAATAGCGCGAGCAAATTTATAGTACAAGTCAAGATTATGCTTTTGCTTGCCAACGGCGCCTCGAATTTGCTACTATAGAAGATTCTTAATAAAGGAGTTTTTTATGGGACAGAAGTATCCGGAAGCTAAAATTCCGCTGATTTTGCGCTTTCACCGGCTGATGGATGCCTTTGCCAAGTCGGATGACGAGCGGGATTTTTACATGGACAAAGTCGAAGGGTTTTTGGTCTATGCGGATTTGGACAAGGACGAAGCCGATCTAAAGTCGCTGGAAAGCGAACTGCAAAATAATCGCGAAAGGTATTATCTGATTCCCAAAATGACTTTTTTTGAAATCAAAAAATTTATGGAGGGTTTTGTTCAGGAAAAGGTCTATGATATCGACACCAAAGAAAAGCTGCTCGATATTATTGGCTCCTCGGAGCCCAGAGAGAATTTTTTGGAATTTATTTACGACCATTTAAATGAACTGGAAAAATGGCAGATATACTATCAGGAACGCTCGCGGATCAAAATTATTGAATGGCTGCGCTCTTTGAATGTCAAATTTGTATTTGAAGAGGATTTGGAATTGGGTCGTTCGCTGGTAGAAAAGCTTAAGCGCACGATCTTTGAAGACCGGGTGTCCAAGGATATTTCGGCGGCGCGTCAGATTTTATTCGCTAAAGTTAAAACTTACTATTCCAGCGAAGCGCTCAACCCGCGGCCCAAAAGAGGCCGTCCGCCCAAGCAAAGCGCCAAGGTGGAAGTCGAGCCGCAGTTTACCTCCGACCTTTATTCTACCGTACCGCCGGTGCTGGTCTTTTTCCTCTATGTGCCGGATATCGCGTCGGCTTCTTCGGTCACCTTTTCGGCCAAGTTCGAGACGGAAGAGCAGTTGCTGGCCAGCTTGCGCGGTACTACCCGCATTAAAGTGGACGAAAAGCTCGAAGCCCTCTCCCAGCGGCTCGAATCCCTGCAGCAGCTTTCGCAAAGGCTTGGCACTACGGATCTGGGCAAAGCGGCCGGCCTGGTCCATAAACCTAAAATAATCCGCAAAGCCGAGGTGGTAGCCGACCGCGAAGAGTCCAAGATTGGACATGCCGCTCATGAGGCTATACCCCAACGGCCCGGCGAAGGGGGCAAAAAAGGCGGCTTTGCTACCCAAAAGAAAAAAAGTTTTGCTATTAAAAGCGTTGCTAAAATTAAAAGTCCTAAAAAGAAGAAATAATATCAATTCTTTTAGGTTGTTTATATTAACATAACCTTGTTATAGTTGCTTTATTATGAATTCATTGTCGCTAAGTTTAGAAAAAGAATTATTATCCCAAGGCCAGTTTGCTCTTTCCATGCAGGGTGCTAAAGAGGCGTTATTTGCGATGTTCGTTGCCCGTTTTATGGATATTAAGATGAGTTCATTAGTAAAGCAGAACAAAGGCACCGGTTTCTTTTTATCGATAGCCGGCCATGAGATGGCGGGAGTGGTCGCTGCCAAAACTTTGCGTCCCAGAAAGGATTGGGCTTTGCCCTATTTTCGCGACCGGGCGTTTGCGGTAGGCCTTGGCGCGGACATTTCCGAGCTGATTGCCGCCTTTTTGGCGCGTAAAACAGCCCACCATTCCGGCGGCCGTATGATGCTGGATCATTTTTCGCATAAAGAATTACGAATGCCATGCCGCTCGAGCTGTGTGGGCGCGCAGTTTTTGCAAGCGGTCGGCGTCGCGCAATCCGTTCGGCTTAGCGGCCAAGATGAGGCGGTCTATGTTTCCGGCGGCGAGGGATCTACTTCGCAAGGTGATTTCCATGAAGCGCTAAACTATGCCGCGCTGCACAAACTGCCGCTTATTTTCATGATTCAGGATAATGGCTGGGCGATTTCGGTGCCTGTCTCCGAGCAAACGGCAGGCGGATCGATTGCGCCGATCGCGCGCGGTTTCCCCGGCATGGCGGTTTTTGAAGTAGACGGCTGCGACTATGGCCAGATGGTTAAGGCGATGCAGGATGCTGTACTTAGGGCGCGTAAAAAAGAGGGTCCTTCGGTTATCGTGGCAAAAGTCTGCCGTTTAGGACCCCACTCCAATAGCGATGATCCCACCAAATACAAAGATGCGGAGCTGATCGAAAAAGAGCGCTGCCGCGATCCGGTAAAATTGATGGAAGCCTGGCTCAAAGAACGCGATTTTATCACTGATGACCAACTCAGCCTTTTGCAAACTGAAGCGCAGGAAAAGGTGCAGGCGGCGGCGCTTCTCGCGGAAAGCATTCCTTTCCCTCCCAAAGAAGAAGCCGTCGATAAAGTTTTTGTAGATTTTGCTCTTCCTGCTCAAACTCTTGCTGCGTGCGGCGCTGAAATCAATATAGCTGAAGCGATCAACCATGCTTTAATCGAAGAAATGCAAAGGGACCATGCCGTTTTAGTCTTTGGCGAGGATGTCGGCAGCGGCAAGGGCGGGGTATTTGGCATTACCAAAGGCTTGTCTTCGCAGTTTGGCCGTGAGCGTTGCTTTAATACGCCCCTTGCGGAATCGACCATTATTGGCCTTGCCATCGGACTTTCTACGGCCGGAAACTATAAGCCGGTAGCGGAAATCCAGTTTGCCGATTACTTATGGACCGGCGCCAACCAATTGCTTAACGAGCTGCCCAGCATCCATTACCGCTCTTATGGAGAGTGGCACTGTCCTACGGTGATTCGCATGCCCTATGGTGGCTATGTCCAGGGCGGGCCCTACCATTCGCAAAGCGTGGAGAGTGTGCTGGTGCATGCCCACGGCCTGAAGATAGCGGTACCCAGCAATGCGGCCGATGCCAAACGACTATTAAAGACGGCGATCCTTGATCCCAACCCCGTAATTTTCTTAGAGCACAAAGCGCTCTATCGCCGCGGCGGCTTTTGCGCCCGGCCGGAACCCGGCAAAGATGAACTGCTTGAATTTGGCAAGGCCAAACTAGTGCGGGAAGGCTCCAACGCGACGGTGGTAGCCTATGGTATGATGGTGGTGTTTGCGGAAGAGGTGATTGCCAAATGCGGTTTTTCCGTCGATTTAATTGACTTGCGCACTCTCGTGCCGCTTGACTTGCCAATGATCATCAATTCAATTAAAAAGACCGGCAAGCTTTTAATTGTGCACGAAGATGGTAAGACCGGCGGCTTTGGAGCGGAGATTTGCGCGCTGGTCGTCGAAAAAGCTTTTCAATATTTAGATGCGCCGATTCAAAGGGTGTGCGCCAAAGACTGCATTACGCCTTTTTGTCTTGAGCAGGAAACAATGGTTCTGCCGCAGAAAGAAGATATCCAAAAGGCTATTGAAGAGCTGCTCTCCTACTAGTTATCAGACTATATTCGCTTTATTTTTTGACTTAAGAGCTTAATTGTTTTAATTTTACATTATAATTAAAGCAAAGGTGTAATATTGTATTTAAATAAATGTAAAAAAGTTTTATAATAAAATAAAAAACACGAGGTGTATTATGACTTCCAAGATTATGAGATGGGAGGGCGTTAATAAAGAAATCAATTTGTTGGCTGATAAATATGT
>CAZCPS010000112.1:0-4521 GCA_964499895.1 uncultured bacterium
ATTTGTTAATTTTCTTTAATAGTTTCTTTATGTAATCTTTAAAAAAATAATGATGTATCAAAAATAGCTTCTGGATTCGGATTGTCGATAGCTTTGAAGTTGCTTTGGTGTGACACCGTTACTTTTGTGGTGTTTATTTAATTTGGCTTTGGTTATAATTTTTGCGTTCTTAATCAATTTCGTCGGAGAAAAGATGTTTAATTTTAATTTTAATAGCGCCGGACGCAGTTTAATTTGTAGCTTTACTGAAGATAAAAAAATAGTTATTTCCAATTCCGGATCGGAAATGAAAGAAATAATAGCCGTAATTGCTCGAGAGGCTCTGGAAGTATCTCAGACGCCGGTATTTAAAAGAAGAAAGGCGAGTCCCTTGAACCCGTTTCAAGCCGAGTTTTTAGCTCCTATTATCTGGCGCTGTTTGACAGGCCCTTTAAAAGAGATGTCTTTTGTCGGTAATGATATAAATTTGCCTGCCTGGCAAAAATATAAAGCCGCTTCCGATTTGATTGAGGCGATCTGTTTTCTGCAAGGAGATGAAGAGCAAAGAGTGATGCTTTTAGATGCTCTTTCTGAATTTCTTTCCGGGTTAAAAGATAATGAAGATCCGGCAAATGTTTTTTCAAGTATCGTTAACTTGACCGTCAAGACCGAACCGCATGTTAAGCAGATGATTGAAGACCGTCTTTTGCATTTTTTTCACGGTGAGCTTTTTAATAAAAAAAGCATCTTTAAAGTATTGGCTTTTTTGAAAATTATTAAACCGCAAATCTCTGAGCATATGCAAATCGCCATGGTTCAGATGCTTGGCGATTTTATTGGTCAGCGGGCGCTCTCTCCCATAGTTATCTCGAAAGTGCTTAAAAGACTGTCTGATTTGTATCTGGAAAATCCTTCCGACAGACTGAAAAAGGCTATTTTAGATACTTCCTGCGACATATTGTTGCAACTTAGGGAATCGCAACATATTGAACCGAGATCTTTAAGCGATTTTTTGATTTGCATCTCCAATTATGTCTTGCCCGGACATGGCACTGAAGCAAATAAGGCGGCGCTGGGAGAGATATTAAGATATGGTCGGTTTCCTAATCTTTTTGACAGAGAACAGTTTTTAAAGAAGCTATTAGGCGGGCTTTTAGAAAATCAGGACAATCCTCAATATCTTGATAATATAGCGTTTATTTTAGATTGCTTTTTGTCCAACTCCAGCTTGGGAGCTACAGACAGTTGCCGTAATTCTTATAACGGCATCCTGAATGTTCTATGGAGCGGTATTAACAAATTTGTTAATAGGCAAATGAACCTTGCTTCTTTTCAGGTGTGTCTTTTAGCTCGTGACAGCTTTTTAAACAACATAGCTGTAAATGTTACCGATTCCTCCGCAGGTCCGGTTGCAGAAGTTTTTGCAAATGATATCATTAAAGCCAGCCATGTTGGTATGGTAAATCCCGAGTGCTCCGATGATCTTGGCTTCCGGGCTTTAAACGCTTTGCGGCATTTTATAAACAATCCTTCAAGCCATCAGTCCGCTCCCTCCTTTCAGATAATTGATATTTTAAGCCGTGATGAGATTTTTCATGAAAGCCACTTTTTTCGCGTAACAGCCGCCGATTTGATAGCGGATTTGGCAAAATCCGGCGCTTTATCGCCTGATATGTATTTTGTGATTATAAATAAAATGTTTGAAATGGCAAAGCGTCTTTCTCCCCAGCGTCAAGATCACGCAGAAGCTCTTACAAAACTGACAGATTCCCTGGCAAGCCTTGTTGACAGGCCCGGCATGGTAGATCATGCCAGGCTTGCGGGGATTATGGTTTTATTGACGGCAAAGTTTGCTGATCAAGAGGCTGCTTTAAGGATTGGTCTTGCTGCAAAAGAATGCGTGCCAAATCTTCAAGACAGCTCGCGAGATGAATTAGAGCGATTGATAAATATTTTGATTTGTAAAACCGCCAGAGGCTCAAGGCCTCAACTGGCGCAGATGTTTGCCGGCATTTTTCAGGAGATTGTCAAAAACACCGAAATAGAAGACGACCTGCTGGTAGACATTCTTAAATGTTTTTTAAGTGAATTTAGCGGAGAACAAACAAGTCTTGTCAATAAGGAACAGCTGCTCTCTTCCATGAATCAGTTTGTTAGATTTTGCGGGTTTGCTCCTGAAAGCGGCCTTTGCGCAGCTATGGAGTTTAATTGCTTTTTTATAGAAGCTCAAGTTAGCTGGGATCTTAAAAAACAGCTTTTCCCTATTTGGCTGGAGCTTTCCTCCGATGAGGAGCTTGTAACCGGTTTTGGACCGGATGGATTGCTTCATGAGGTGGTTAGACGCTTTTCTTTAGCGGAACGCAAAGCTTTTTCCATTGTCTTTACTAAACTGGTGATGGAATCAAATATAAATGCGGAGAGGCGTGAACACGCCTGGGAACAGCTGATGAGGCTCTCTTTTAGCGAATTGCTAGAGCCTGAAGACAGGCATGTCTGTCTTGAAAATTTTAGCAACATTTTTACCAGCCTTTCTTTGGACGAAGGTTTTTGCAAAAGTGCCTGTGAATTGCTTTTACAGGGTATTGTTGAAAGTGAAGAGAGTAGTTGGCGTTTGTACTTTATCAGATTGCTTTTGAGTCTTGCGGAAAATACCACCCTTCCCGCTGACACGATTGCCGGAAGTCTTTGCAGCGCGGGAGTTTTGGCGTTGGAAAAAGAGGATTTGCAACCGATGGCTAAAATCTTGATTCAACGCTCTAAAGAAACATTGGAAAGGTTAAATGGCAGCTGCGAAAAAACTGCGTTAGCCCTGTTTTGCGCGTTTAATCAAAATTCTTTGCCGAGAAATGAATTAGCGCAGCTTACGGAAATGTGGTTTTCTTTAATGAAAAAACGAAATCCGGGCTGCGAGGGACAAGCCTGTTTGCTTGAATCTTTGGTCTCTTTGCATAATAACAGCCCTGATGCCGGTTTTGATAAAATTTTAGAACGCAAGGCGCAAAAACGACCGCTTAATGAGGAGCAGCGTAGAGTGATACTGAGGTTGCTTTTAGATTTTCATGGCATGGCGGTAGATTCGGCTGGTGAAAATCGATGGTTAAACGCACTTATTACTTTTTTGAACAGAGATGATTTAAAGATGGCGTTTTGTGGATTAACCATGCACAGAATTTTTGATATTATCAAAAATCTTGAGGATGTCGATCGAAAAACAGAGTTGGTTAATGCTTTTATTAGAGCCCAGCTACAACATCCTCCTGAAACGGAACCTTTGGTCTTTTTGACGGCAATCAGGTTGTTGGAGTACGGGGATGTGACTCTTTTACGCCGGCTTTTCGGTTTTCTTTACAAGCATCCTGCCGCTTTTCCGGAACAGCTGCATACCGCTGTAATGCTTTTGGATAATTTATGTCAGGAAAATCTGTCGCTTGGACGGAAGGCTCTGGCAGGGGAGATGCTTGTTTCCGTTGCCCGGTATGCTCTGTTGCTAGGCGATCTTCCGGAAAATTTTTCGCCGCTTTGTTTTGCTTTAAACCGTAATCTTTGTCTGCTGATAGATCGGACCCGGAGGTTTTTGCCGTATGAAAGCAGTTACCTGCTAACGGAAATGTTTCCGGTCTTGCAAAATTTTGCCAGAGTCTTGCAGCAAACTATTTCAAAAATAAATGTGCCGGCAGAAGCTATTTGTGCGCTTGAAGTTTGTTGTCTTGAATTTAGAGACAAAAGTCCTGTTGGCAATCGTTGGAAGCTTGATATGGGCTCTTTTTTAAGAAGCGCTCTTCTTATGGATGTTGAGCAGAAGAATTCATTTTTAGAAGACTTTCAATGGGAGTCTTTGACTGACGAATTTTTGTTTAATCTTAATTTGCCTGATTTGGAAAAAAATAAAATAGAAAGCTTTATAACATATTTATTGCCGCATAGCGCAGAGGCTTCCATTCCGGGGCGTCTTGATTTTATGAGGCAGATAATTGCCGGCGTTATTGAGCATATCCGGGATTATCCTGAAGACGCGGAATGGTTGCTGGCTCTTTTGGCAGATGGAGGCTCAGCTTGCGTCGATCGTTTTGGCTATTTTATGGACATCTTGCAAGACTTTTTGCAAATGTTTGAACATTCTTCAATTCAAAATCTGCTACGCATAGCTATCAGTTCATGGAAAAAACAGTTGTTGCAGTTGGCTACTGTAAAATTGATTTATAATCACCAAGGGGTTGCTGCCGATCAGGTAAATGAACCTTTGGAATTTGCTGACTATATGTCTTTGATGCTTAATTTTGATTGCGGGCTTAACAGAACTACGCTTTCGATGAAATTCAGAGCTTTGGTAGAGCATCATGGTGTATTGCCGGCGGATGAATTAATTAAAATCGCTTTTGAAAGCGTCAGCGCTAACTCAATGCTTATGGCGCTGGGCAATGATTACTTGGTTCGTCGTCTGATTATGGCTCCTGTAATAGAGCGGGAAAAAGCGGCAGAAGGCCATGCTCTTTGCTTCCTTCATAGGCGTCTGGATAGCATCAAGGCCCAAATGGATGCTGC
>CAZCPS010000113.1:0-4514 GCA_964499895.1 uncultured bacterium
AAAGGAGCGCTGCCAAAATAAGCGCCAATTGTAAAAAAAAGATTATCTCATTCATTTTCTGATCGCTTTTGATCAAAACATAATAGCACGAGCCTCTGAGAAATTGCAAATAAACCTTCATGCCGAAAATTCAAATCTTAAATTACCGGATTCATTGATTATAATTTCGATAAAGATTAAAATAATGAACTCTTGATCTTTGGGTATATATAAATTTTTTTATCAAAAAAAACAGGTAGCTATGCTTATTTCGCTAACTTTTTTTACCTACGCCCTTTGGTCTAGCGTCTTTTCCCTTGGAAAAATGGCTCTCGTTACCAGCACGCCGCTCTTCGTTACTGCCATCAGGATGCTACTGGCAGGGCTGCTCATTATCACCTTTTTATTCTTTCGCAACAGGCAAGCGTTAAAAATCAAAAAAATCTATCTGCTGCCGCTATTGCTGCTGGCTCTGCTTGGCATGTATCTGCCCAATGCCTTTGAATTTTGGGCTCTGGGCCGCATTACCGCCGCTAAAACCTGCTTCTTATACAGCATATCCCCCTTCTTTGGTGCCCTCTTTTCCTATTTGCATTTTAAGGAAAAGATGAACAGGCGCAAATGGATCGGCATGCTAATCGGCTTTCTCGGTATGTTTCCCGTTTTCCTGGCAAAACCTGCCGGCGAAGTGCAACTGGGCGGCATCGGCTTTTTTTCATGGCCGGAACTGGCCGTAATGACAGCTGCCCTTTGCTCAATATATGGTTGGGTGCTGCTTAGGCTAATGGTCAAGGACAATAAAATTTCGCCGCTTACGGTCAATGGCTGGTGCATGCTGTTTGGCGGCGCCATGGCGCTTTTACACTCCTATTTTGCCGACAGCTGGCTCCCCGTGCCTATCAGCAAAGGCGGCATTTGGCCTTTTACCCAGGCCATTTTGATTATCACCTTCATTTCAAATATTATCTGCTATAATTTGTATGGCTTCCTCTTAAAGAGAATGACAGCCACTTTCCTTAGCTTCGCCGGCCTTCTAAGCCCGATATTCGCCTCTCTGACCGGATGGATTCTTTTAGGCGAGGCGCCGTCGCCCACCCTTTTGCTCTCTTCCGGCATAGTAATTTGCGGCCTCTGGATCGTATATAAAGAAGAATTGCGTCAGGGTTATATGAAGCCGAGAACAAAAGCTCTTGAAAACTAAAAAGCCCGACACGAGCCGGGCTTTTGATCGATGCGGTTACCAAGACTTGAACTTGGGACCTCAACATTATCAGTGTCGCGCTCTAACCAACTGAGCTATAACCGCATAAAAAAATGGAGGCTAGGAGGTTCGAACCCCTGACCTTCTGAATGCAAATCAGATGCTCTACCAACTGAGCTAAGCCCCCATAAGGAAGCTTTTTAATAACCAAACCCGCAGCTACTGCAGCTGGGCTATTAAAGAAAAGAGCTTAACAAATACAAAAATTTTACGCAAGAGCCTCAATCCAAATAAAAAACTATGTTTCTTTGCCGCCTTCCACTAAAATATTTCCTTTACAAATCCACTCTAAAGGAGACAATCCATGAAACAAACTCTCTTCCTAACTTTTTACGCCCTCTTGCTGCCGCTATCACTTATAGCTTCGGACCCTCTGGAAAGCCGTATCGACCGGCAGGATAAAAGATATAATACTTTTGCCATGACTATGAAAATGCTCACAAACCGCAAGGCTAAAGTTCTTGTCGAAACCGGCACAGCCCGCTTTGGCGACCAAAATTTTGCCGGCGACGGCGGTTCAACCATTCTTTTTGCGGACTGGGCCTTTCAAAACAACGCTCTATTATATTCCGTCGACATCGACGAAAACTGTCTGGAGGTTGCCAGCAAAGCCACTCGCGCTTATGAGGCCAATGTTATCTTCACGCATAGCGACTCGATCGAATTTTTAGAAAACTTTCCGGAAATGATTGATTTTCTCTATCTGGACAGTATGGATTTTAACAAAAAAAAGCCCAAGCGTTCACAAAAACATCACTTACGCGAAATCGAATCAGTCTATGACAAACTCTCCCCTCAGTGCATCGTCTTAATCGACGATTGCAACTATTCGCAAGACGGCAAAGGCAAATATGTCATTCGCTTTTTAAAGAAAAAGGGCTGGCGAGTTGTCGCGAACAGCTATCAGGTAATTATGGTACGATGACAAGGGATTGACTGAAAAAATCATGCCTGGCTTCCGGCATGTCTTTTGAACAAGTCGCCATGCAGTAAATATTTTGGGGAGTAACTAAAATGGTTATCATGCGCGGTTTAAAACTCTTTCTTTGAAAATGGTACAGCTGACCTGTCGGGATGCTTTCCATATCAAGTAATCGATAACCGGAAAACCGGCTGAGAATCATTTCCCGGTTTTCAGCCGTGGAAGGCAAGACTGTTAATGAATAAGATGCAGCCGCTTCTCCGGCCTTTAAAATCAGCGCCCCGCCATTAATTTCTTCCGAGGGGTCTACCGGAAAACGCACCATAAACTTCTCATCGCCCATCTTTTTAATAAAGAGCACCCAACCGGGTGCGACTATATTATCAACCGGCGCAAGCGCAGCGCTGCTGCGATGAAAAGAAAAACCGGAAAATAGGCCGGCTGTTAAAAGTAGTATAAATATAGATATCTTTTTAAATAACTTCATAATTGCCAGCTATTTTAGCATAAATAAGCATTAAATTAATATAAAAAATTAATTTTAAGCTAATTACGCCCAAACAACGCAAGTAACTAGCGGTTAATTACTTGTTACAGTAACAACAAAAGTATTATTGAAATGACAATATAATATATGAAATATATTAATCTTTTCTTTACAAAGAATTAATAATATGATATAATTAGAACCGAAAAGGATAAATAAGGTATTAAGATGAGCTCTATATCAACATCTACCCAGAAAATGGACAGCGCAGCAGTGCCGCCTATTACCCCGGTAGAAGAGCCTATTATCGATGAGGCGATCGAGAGGATGATTTTCCTTACGGAAGGAATTTTCGGCTCCAGTATGCTTGACGATCCTTCTAAATATATTGTTAACCTGGATCCATCGGATATTGGCATGCGCCTCTCTACCGTCACGGCGGCAGAACCGCCCCCTGAGGCGCCCAAAATCGAAGCTTCATGGCTGCATCCTACAACTTGGCCGTCCTATCAGGCGGCTAAATCCGTCTCCTCAATTATTGGCAACCGGCTGATTCTGGACGCCGAATTAAACAAGAAGGAAATCGATGCTATTTGTGTTTTGCTTGAGCAATTGAAAACAATGCACAAGACACTGCAATTTCCCAAAAATGAAACCCGGCTTTTCTCGCCGATGGAACTTCAAAAATTGGCCATTGAGGAAACTTTAGCTAGCCTCTCCTATCGCAGACTTAGCGAATATGGCAAAGAACTGGTAATTTCCATTCCAATTACTTCCGCCTATTTTGATAAAAAGCAGGGCCAAATCATCTATCCCGTCAACATGGTGAAATATACCATCCAAAAAATCACTTTCTCGAATACCGATATCTGCGCATATGGTTTGATACCGGTCCGAAGCAAAACAGCTCCGCCAATTCTGGTTTTTCCGGGTACGGAAACCGCTCTGGCCGGCACTAAAATCGGGCATGTTATCGACACTTTCAGTTCGAATGTCTGCCTTGCCGGCGTCGGCGCCGACTTAATCTTTAAATGGAATGTTGGCCACGAAGTTAAAAACTGGTTAAAAGAACACACGAAACACCAAAAAGCGCATTTAATCGGCCACAGTCAAGGCGGCGCGATTGCCGCGCAAATTGCCCTGCTTTGCCCGAAATACATCAAAAAAACCCGCTGTTTTAACGCTCCCGGCATTTCGTCCGACTTAGAGTCCCTATATACCGGCAAAGAGGACATTCGCACATTCAACACTAAAAATGAAATCATCTCACGAGTCGGCTACTATTATCCCGGCAAATTTTACGAAATCGAAACCGATGAAAACCTCGGCCAACTTGACAAACACTGCAAAGTTAAATTGACTTGCCGCCGCTTTCATATTACCAAACATAATACTGGAGCAATGAACCAGGCCTTGGCCAACAGACAAATTGTTCCCATATTACACACGGTTACGGCTTATGCCAGCAAAGCTTTTTTAGCACTAGGCTATGCTGCGGTCGCGGCATATGTTGGTCAGTTTTTCGCTCCAATAAGCTGTTACGATGGCGGAGTCGATGCCCAGAATGTCACTACAATGGGCTTTAAACGGCTGCATAAATATTTAAGCTTTGTCAACATCTCGCAGACCAAACTGTTTCAGAAAGCGCTTAAGAACCTGTCCGACACCCCCCTCACAAACTTTATAAGACGGGGATTCAGGCTGAAACCGAAAAAGATCATAAGGATCCCTTCTTTGAAGAGAATCAGAAGCGTTCAAGGACGACTTAAATCGCGAAGCAGCGGCAGCATATCCGATCTGACCGGCTAAGCTCGCCTCGGTACATTTTTAAGCTTTGATTTCAATAAGATCTTGATTTTCTATGA
>CAZCPS010000114.1:0-4511 GCA_964499895.1 uncultured bacterium
AAAATTTGGCTCTCCCCGGGGGCGGAGGAATGAATTTAGGGTCCGTAAGGAAATATACCGAAATGAATTCAAAATTTGGATTTTCGGCGGCTTCAAAGCAACGAAATTCGACGATCTCAACCGGCTCAATATTATTAATATTAAGCCGGTTGAGATCGTCAAATTGCGACAGCTTTGAAATTGCCCAAAACCAAATTTTGAGTTCACTTCGGTATAACCGCCCATTTCGGGAAGCGCGAAAGCGCCCGCGATTGGTCGATCGTAAGCTACCCAATATTAGAAATATGGGCTAGCTTACGATCGATCAAGTCCGGGGCTTTGGCGCAGCTGAAATGGGCAGTTATTTCCTTACGGACCCTTAGCAACAAGGAATTTTAAAATGAAAAAAAATGTGATCTTTAAAACGGGGCTTTGCCTGTTTGCCCTTTGCAGCTGCGCCAATGGCCGGCAGTTAATGACCATGGAACAATTCTATGACTATCCGATTGGCATGACCTCGGACGAACTGATTGGCAAAGCCGGGCAGCCGTATGATACTAAAACAATTGATGACGGACAAGTAGAGTATGAATATATCGAGCGGATCATGATCGGCAACCGTTTTGCCGAGACACGCCATTATTTCTTTATTTTAAAAGACAATAAGCTTCAGTCCAAAAGAATTGAAGAGAGCACAAGACCGCCGCGCATTCCGGACAGCTATCAGATGCAAACGACTGAAAACGAATTGCCTGCAATAGAAGAAAATAAATATTTGCAATAAAACAGGGAAGTTCATGCGCTGTGAACTTCCTATCTTTTAGGGTCCGTAAGGAAATAACTGCCCATTTCAGAGAACGCGAAAGCTCCCGCGATTGACCGATCGTAAGCTACCTAATATTAAAAATATAGGGTCTTTTTACGATCGATCAAGCCCGGGGCTTTCGCGTTCTCTGAAATGGGCAGTTATTTCCTTACGGGCCCTTAGGCTTTAATTTTAATGTCAACGCCGGCTGCGACGGGCAAGTCTTTGAGCTTGTCGATCGTATCGGGCGTAGGGTTCATGATATACATGAAGCGCACATGCGTGCGCATTTCGAACTGTTCTCTTGATTTTCTATCGACATGCGGCGAACGGAGTACGGTAAAAATCTCGCGTTTGGTGGGCATGGGGATAGGTCCGACGACTCGGGCTCCGGTTCTTTTGGCGATTTCCACGATATCGGAGGTTGAACGGTCTAAAATGCGCTGGTCATAAGCTTTTAAAAGGATGCCGATCTGATTTTTAGTTTGATTTTGTTTTGCCATGATTGTTCCTTATTTTTTAATAATTTCCTCTTGAATTTTAGCCGGTACTTTTTCGAAGTGGGCGGGTTCCATTACATAGCTGGCGCGGCCTGAAGAGAGGGAGCGCAGCTGGGTGGAATAGCCGAACATTTCGGAAAGCGGCACTTCAGAGGTAATCATTAGGGTCGCTTTTTTCATATCCTGGCCCATGATTTTACCGCGGCGGCGGTTTAAGTCGCCGATGACATCGCCGAGATAATCTTCGGGCGTAGTCACTACGACTTTCATAATGGGTTCCAATATGATCGGGCTGCATTTTCTGGCAGCTTCTTTAATGGCCATGGATCCGCAGATCTTAAAGGCCATTTCACTGGAGTCGACTTCGTGGTAGGAACCAAAAACGATAGCGACTTTGACATCGACCAGGTTGTAGCCGGCCAGAGCGCCGGTTGCCAGACCTTCTTCGATGCCTTTGATCGTTGGGTTGATATATTCCTTGGGAATAGTTCCGCCGACGATCTTGCTGACAACTTCGTTGCCTTTGCCGGTTTCGTTTGGTTCAATTTCGAGCACGACATGGGCATATTGACCGCGGCCGCCGGACTGTTTGACAAATTTGTTTTCGTGTCTGCCCGGTTTGGTAATAGTTTCTTTGTAAGAGACCTGCGGTTTTCCGACATTGGCATCGACCGCGAACTCGCGGAACATGCGGTCTTTTAGGATCTCGAGGTGCAGTTCGCCCATACCTTTGATGATGGTTTGGCCGGTTTCCTCGTCGGTCCTGACCTGGAAAGTGGGGTCTTCTTCCGCGAGCGCGGAAAGCGCATGTGAAAGTTTTTCACGATCGGCCTTGGATTTGGGCTCGATAGCCATTGAAATAACGGGTTCCGGAAAGTCCATTTTTTCGAGTAAGAGCGGTAGATTATCCGAGCAAAGGGTATCGCCGGTGCCGGTAAATTTCAGGCCGATACAGGCGGCGATGTCGCCGGTATAGAATTCATCGCGGTCTTTGCGCTGGTTGGCGTGCATTTCCAAGAGACGGGAGATCCGTTCTTTTTTGTCCTTGGTTGTGTTCATGATAGTAGCGCCCTTGGAGAGTGTTCCGCTATAAACACGAATGAAGGTCAGTCTGCCGACATAGGGGTCGGTCATAATTTTAAAGGCCAGCGCGGCGAGAGGTCCGTCATCTTTTGGTTCGAGAACGAGAGGTTCGTCGGTATCGACATTTATTCCCTTAATAGAGCCTCGATCCAGAGGCGAGGGCATCCAAAGGACAATCGCATCCAGCACTTGCTGGATGCCTTTATTTTTAAAGGCGGTGCCGCATAGCACAGGGTTGATTTTGTGGTTGCAAACGGCCATACGCATTTTCTTGTGGATTTCATCGGCCGGGATGCTATCCGGCGCTTCGAGCACTTTTGACAAAAATGCCTCATCGGACTCGTCAATGGTGGCCAGTTCTTCGAGGAGTCGCAGGCGCATTTTTTTACACTGCTCCAGCAAGTCCGCCGGGATTTCCTCGGTTACATATTCTGCGCCCAAGTCTTCGTTTTTATAGACATAAGCCTTCATGGCGATGATGTCGCACGAGCCCATGAAGTTGCCTTCCGCGCCGATCGGACAGTGGACCGGAATGGCGTTGGCGCCCAGTTTGTCGTGCATAGACTCGACTGCCGAGAAAAAGTCGGCGCCGGTGCGATCCATTTTGTTAACAAAAGCGATGGTGGGTACTTTATAGCGCATGGCCTGGCGCCAGACCGTTTCCGACTGGGGTTGAACGCCGGCTACGCCGCAGAAGACGGCAACCGTGCCATCCAGAACCCTAAGCGACCTTTCCACTTCGACGGTGAAGTCGACATGTCCCGGAGTGTCAATGATGTTGATTTTACAGTCTTTCCAGTGCACAGTCGTGGCGGCTGAGGTAATGGTAATGCCTCTTTCTTTCTCCTGCTCCATGAAGTCCATGGTCGCGGCGCCTTCGTGCACTTCGCCCAGGCGGTGCAGTCGGCCGGAGTAGAATAAGATTCTTTCCGTAACTGTAGTTTTACCGGCATCGATGTGAGCCATGATGCCGACATTGCGCACATTTTCCAGTTTGTCCGAGTCGGGTCTATTAGACATATCTTTATTAATCCTTTTTTCTTACCATTTGTAATGAGCGAAAGCCTTGTTAGCTTCGGCCATACGGTGGGTTTCTTCTTTTTTCTTGATAGTAGCGCCCTGATTATTGTAGCAGTCGTAGAGTTCGGTGGAAAGAGCGTCCATCATGCATTTTCCGGCTTTCTTGCGGGAATGCATAATAATCCAGCGCATTGCCATGGAAGCGCGTCTCTCGGTCGGAATTTCAATCGGCACCTGATAGGTGGCTCCGCCGATACGGCGTGATTTCACTTCGAGGGAGGGTTTGGCGTTTTCCAGAGCTTGTTCAAAAGCCTCAAGCGGGTTTTCGACATTGATTTTTTTAGCAAAATCGTCAAGAGCGCCATAGACGATCTTGCGTGCCACAGACTTTTTTCCGCGTTCCATAATCTTGTTAACGAATTTTTGCAGGGTAACGCTATTGTAAATCGGATCCGGATTTATTTGGCGTATTTCAGCTCGATGCCTTCTTGACATAATTCTCCTTTAGTTACTTAGGCTTTTTAGCCCCATATTTGGACCGGCTTTGTTTGCGATCTTTCACGGCGGCGCAGTCCAGGGCGCCTCTAATAATGTGATACCGTACGCCGGGCAGATCTTTTACGCGCCCGCCGCGTACCAGTACGATGCTGTGCTCTTGCAAATTGTGGCCTTCGCCGGGGATATAAGCGATAACTTCCTGGCCATTGGATAATTTGACCCAGGCGACTTTGCGTAGAGCGGAATTGGGTTTTTTCGGTGTTTTAGTCTTGACTTGCAGGCAGACGCCGCGTTTTTGTGGGCATCGCTTGAGAGCCGGGGACTTGGTGCGTTTTGTTTTAGCGGTTCGACTTTTACGAATCAATTGGTTAATAGTAGGCATAGGTACTCTCTTTGTAGGGAAAAAAATGAAATTCCCAGGTCTAAAATTTTTTTTGATTAATCGGCTTAGAGACTTAAAAACCAAACCTTAAATCAGCTTCTTCATTAGATATAACACTATACTCTAAGAGAAGAATTTATGGCAAAAAAAAATGAACGGCTCCTCGTTCTCTTTTTTTAGCAATTAACCCATTAGGGTCCGTAAGGAAATAACTGCCCATTTCGGCAACGCGAAAGCTCCCGCG
>CAZCPS010000115.1:0-4416 GCA_964499895.1 uncultured bacterium
CATCAAATGGCTAAACTTACAGCTCAGCTCTACCATCGCTTATCTTCAGGTAAATAATTTTGCACATAATCGGTCACCGCCGCTTCTAAGGATGTCATCATGGGGCGTTTACTCAAATCGCTATGCACAAGGTCATATTTCCGCATGTCGGCGCAAGTATAGTTCTGATATTGGGAAACCAAATTTAAAGGCATATCGACATATGCGATTTTCGGTTTTTTTTCCAGCGCCTTGAAGAGATAGCCAATCAGTTCATTCCATGTCACCGGCCGTCCGGAGCCAATATTGAAAATGCCCGCGACATCTTTAAAAGCATCATCAAGCAGCGCGCAGGTCATGGCAACCGCGTCCTTCACATAAATAAAATCGCGTTCTTGCTCGCCGTCTTTGTACTTTTCCGGCTCAGTCGACTTAAACAGCTGAATGGTCTCGTTATTGCGCACTTTTTGCGCCATTTTGAAAATCACCGAAGCCATATTGCCTTTATGATATTCGTTAGGGCCGAATACATTAAAATATTTAAGCCCAACCACTTTGTCTAAAGCCTTTTCATTTTTGAGCCACAAATCAAAGAGCTGTTTGGAATAGCCATACATATTTAGAGGTCTTAACATTTCAAGCTTCTCCTCATCGTCGGAAAAGCCCAGCTTGCCGTCGCCATAAGTCGCAGCCGAAGAAGCGTAAATAAAACGCTGTTCGTTCTTCAAGGCATATTCAGCCAAACGAACGGAAAAACGGTAATTGTTTTCCAATAGATAATCGGCATCGGTTTCAGTTGTATCGCTGCACGCCCCCAAATGAATAATCGCCTCGATGTCGCGCTCCATGCCTTGAAGCACTTCAAAAATATCATAACGAGATACAATGTCGACAAATTTTTTGCCGACCAAATTTTTCCACTTCTCACCGCATTTGAGATCATCGACAAGAAACAGGTTTTTGTAACCCAGATTATTCAGGTGGCGCACTACACCGGAGCCAATCATTCCGGCCGCTCCGGTTACCACTATTAGTTGATCGTCATAGATTTTTTTCTGTCGCATAAAAGCCTTCCGGTAAAATTCCTTTCCAATCTAACAGAAAACAGAAAATAGAGGCAATAGATAGGGATTATTTTTGAGTATACCAGGCATCCGGCGCTCGGCAAATGGCCGATGCGGAAGAGGTAAAAGCGTCCGGCATATGAGAAAAAGGCTCTTTCTGAAAAGAAAAAAAGCAGCTGCCGCTGCCGGTTAGATATAGAGGCAAAGATCCTTTGGCAGAGAGCATATTCTTAAAAGCCAAAAGCCGCGGCTCAGCTAAATAGGCCGGCGCTTCCAGATCATTAAAATAGAGCGGAACTCCCTCATAAAAATTATGAATAATCACGGGCAGATCACGCTTTTTTAACGCCGCGACATTGAGGCAGGAGAAGACTTTAGGTGTTTTTACGCCAAACTGAGGCTTGACCAGATGGCAATCAAACAATAGCGGCTGCAAGTGCCTGACAATCTCCCCGCGCCCAAAACAGAGCGCTGTACCCTCCGAAAAGAAAAAAGGCACATCAGAGCCCAGCTCGGCCCCCATTGCCGAGAGCTCCTGATCGGAAAGATTGGTCTTGAGTAGATGGTTTAAACCATATAGCACCGTAGCGGCATTAGAACTGCCGCCGCCAAGGCCCGCTTCAATGGGAATGCGTTTTTGCAAGTGGATTTTGGCTTGGAAATTTAAGCCGGTCTTTTGCCGAAAAAGGCATAAGGCACGCCAAGCCAGATTTGCCGCGTCCTGCGGCAGATCCGGCCTGGAACATGTAAAATGATCTTGAGTATCAAGTTCAATGTGAATGTCGTCGCAGAGCGAGATAGCCTGAAAAAGCGAGGCCAACTCATGATACCCGTCGCTCCTGCGGCGCAAAACCTTTAGAAAAAGGTTGAGCTTGGCGGGCGACTTTAAATCAATCCGCGCTCTCACTCTCTTCCGGCGCCTCAATAGGCTTCACAATTTCGGGCGGTAATTCTACTTCCGGCATTCCTTCGCCGGTAATTTTCAAATTGATCTTCGCAGTTACGCCTTCTTTCAACTTGATCTGCACCGTGGAAATACCGATATCTTTAATCGGCTTTTTCATATCGATATTGCGCTTTTCAATCGCAATTTCCTTCTCCTGAAACAGATGAAAGACATCAAGGGCGGAAACGGAACCATACATTTTTCCTTCCTGATCAACCTTTACCTGGGTCTCTAGCGTCATACCTTCGATAATAGCAGCCATGGCTTCCGAATCTTTCTTATCGGAAGCAGCCCTGATAGCCCGCTCTCTTTGCAATCTGTCTTGCATTTTGAGAGTCTGTTTATCGACTGCAACTGCCTGGGACTTGGGCAACAGGAAATTACGGGCGTAGCCAACTCTTACCGAAACTACTTCGCCGCTTCTTCCCAAACAATCCACATCTTCAATTAATAATAATTTTTGTCGCATGCTCGTTTCTCCCTTACTCTTCAGATACAAAAGGCAACAGGGCCATGTACCTGGCTCTTTTTATCGCTTTTTTCAAAAGATTCTGATAGCCGGCAGAAACTCCGGTGATTCGACGCGGCAGAATTTTGCCCCTTTCGGTAATAAACTGGCGCAGGTAATCACAATTTTTATAATCTATAAAGATTTCTTTGACATTTTCTTGCGGCCCGAAATGCTTCTTGCGGCCGGACCACGAGCTCTCTCTTTCCTTACTCATCGTTATTGCTCCTAAGTTTGTTTGGCTCCTTAAATTCCAGGTCCTCAAGGACGCATGGCGCAGTCATCGTCATAAACCGCAGAAGATCTTCATGCAAAGGGTATTCTTGCCAAATAATAGGAATGACAGTCGAGGCCGCGGTAAAATAAATCAAAAAATAATAGCCTTCCTGTTTTTTACGGATGGGATAGGCAAGTCTTTTTCGTCCCATTTCATGAATTTTGTTGATCTCTCCACCTTTTTCCGTAACGGAATCTAAAATCTTATCCAAGGCCTTCTTTCGCGCGGCTTCGCTTAAAGTGGCGCTTAAAATATACATGCCTTCGTAAAGGCGTCGTCTTTCTTTTTTCATCTTTCTGTTTTATCCTCTTTTTTTAACATTTGCCTCGTTCATAGCCTTTTCCAGGCCGCAGCTAAGCCATTTTTCAATAAAATAAACAGCCTGCTTCAGTAACTCGGGCAAAAGCTTTTCTTCCTCTTGGGAAAATTTCGCTGTTACATAATCCGCCAGATCACCGCAGTTATTATTGGCAACTCCAAAGCGCAATCTGGCATAGGCATCGGTATTTAAATGTTCCTCGATGCTTTTAAGTCCATTATGGCCGCCTGTCCCGCTATCTTTTCGCAGGCGGAACTCGGCAAAATCAATCGCCACATCGTCCACAACAATTAAAATATTTTCCAGCGGCACTTTATAATAGTCCATTGCCGCCCTTACCGCTATCCCGCTATTATTCATATAAGTGTCGGGCATTAGCAAAAAAATCGTTCGCTCTTCGCTTTTCTTTTGCGCAACATAACTTTTCAACTTGCTTTGCCGGCTAAAAGCTACTCCCCACATTTCAGCCAGCAATTTTACCGTTTCAAATCCAATATTATGGCGGGTTTTCTCATAAGCTTTTCCGGGATTTCCCAGGCCTACGATCAAATACACTTCCACTATGCGCCTATCGTTTAGCAATCACAACCGCTACCTGTCCCAGACTGGCCAACGGCACAACATTCTTGGGCATCTCAATATCAGAGAGCCTTTTCGCTCCGCCGATAGACATGTCCGCCACATCAACGACAAACTCTCCCGGTAAATGCTCCGGCAGGCAACGCACTTTAACGGAACGAATCACCAGACGCAAAATACCGCCCAGTTTCAGTCCGTTGCAGTCCCTTTCGCCAATAATGGTAATCGGCACATTTACTCTAATCTGCTTTTTACCCAGCAACTCAAAATCAATATGCAATATCTCATAGGTAGTAGGATGATATTGAATTTCCTTAACAATCGCGCTGCCCTTGCCTTTTAAATCAATCACCCGGGTAGCGAGCTTACCCTTTGGCACAGTGCGTAATATGGTCGCAAATTCAGCGCGGCTCACATAAATACTCTCACCACCGGATGCGCCGCCGTAAATTACAGCCGGCACTCCGCCCTTCAAACGGATTTGTTTTGTTTCACTTTTTTTAATCCCATCTCGCTTAAATACAGATAGCTCCATGTAGTTTCTCCTGCCTGTAATTTCTATGTGCAAAAAAGTTCCGCGGCAATAGCCGGGCCATATTTAGAATCGCAAATCAGCTCCTTTATCTTATTGCCCTAAGGCCGGATAAAGGTTTATGCAAGCGGCAACTAATTTTGCTGGTAAATGAACACTTGGGACGGGAGGATTCGAACCTCCGAATGGCGGTACCAAAAACCGCTGCCTTA
>CAZCPS010000116.1:0-4374 GCA_964499895.1 uncultured bacterium
AACGACCCCAGTTTTGAGCTCAATCCGTCGTTGGGCCGTTCGATCAATCTTGATTCGTTCGAACCCTTTGTGCTGGCTGCCAAAGCTGCCGGTGTGAAACGCTTCATTTACGCTTCTTCTTCATCTGTTTACGGTGTTAAGAGCGAGCCTGATGTAACTGAAACTATGTCTTTGGAACCACTCACGGACTATTCAAGGTTCAAGGCGGAATGCGAAAAGATTTTGCTGCGCCACATTGATGAAGATTTTATCGGTGTCATTTTGCGGCCGGCGACTGTTTGCGGCTATGCGCCGCGCCAGCGGCTGGATGTGGTGGTCAATATTCTGACCAATCTGGCTTACAATACGGGTAAAGTGCGCGTGATGGGCGGAGGGCAAATGCGCCCCAATATTCATATCGAAGATATGGTAAGGGCTTATTTGCACATAATGGAAATGCCCTCTCAAAAAATTCAGGGAGAGATATTCAATGTCGGCTATGACAATTTTTCGGTGCAGGCGCTGGGAGAAATGGTCCATCGCATCACGAGCCGGGAGCGAGAGATAGAACTTGAGATCGTGCCCACCAATGATAACCGCTCTTACCATGTCAACTCGGACAAGATTTCAAACCGGTTGGGCTTTTATCCCAAATTTTCCGTTGAGCATGCGATTGAAGATTTAATCGCGGCCTTTCAGGCGGGAAAATTACCCAATTCGCTCTCTGACAACCGTTATTTTAACATTGAACGAATGAAGGCGATTAATTTGCAATGAAGACACTTGTTACCGGCGGCGCCGGTTTTATCGGCAGCCATTTAATAGAATTATTATTGAAAGAGGGGCATAGCGTACTCGTTCTGGATAATTTAAAAGGCGGCCGCCGGCGCAATATGGCATCGGTTTGGGATCATCCCAATTTTGCTTTTGAAAGCGCCGATGTTCGGTGCAACGCGGAAATAGAACCATACTTTAGCGGCATCGATTGGGTCTTTCATCTGGCGGCATTGGCTGATATTGTGCCCTCTATTGAAATGCCGAGGGAATATTTTGAGACCAATGTCGACGGCACATTCAATGTGCTTGAATGCGCCAGAAACGAAAAGGTAAAACGGTTTATTTACGCCGCTTCCTCTTCCTGTTACGGCATCCCCGACACTTATCCCACATCCGAGACGGCGCCGACGCGTCCTCAATATCCCTATGCGCTCACCAAATTTTTAGGTGAACAATTAGTTATGCATTGGGCGCAATTGTATAATTTGCCGGCGCTTTCTTTGCGCTTTTTTAATGTTTATGGCCCGCGGGCCAGAACAACAGGCGTCTATGGTGCGGTCTTTGGCGTTTTTTTGGCGCAGAAACTGCATGGCAAGCCATATACGGTAGTCGGCGACGGCCGCCAGACGCGCGATTTTACTTATGTAACCGATGTGGCCGAGGCGCTGTATGCCGCTGCAATGTCCGATTATTCCGGTGAAATTTTCAATGTCGGCAGTTCGAACCACTATAGTGTTAACCATCTGGTGGAATTGCTTGGCGGTCCTATTATATACATTCCCAAGCGACCCGGCGAACCGGACTGCACTTTTGCCGATATCGCGAAAATCTCCAATCTTCTAAAATGGCGCCCCAGGGTAACCTTTAAAGAGGGTGTTTTAAATTTGCTCTCGCGGATCGACGAATTTAAAGACGCGCCGCTATGGGAACAAAACAATATTAAGCAGGCTACGGCGGACTGGTTCCGCTATTTGGATAAAACAGGGAAGTAATATGTACGAGCGGCGTTTGGATGTTCTATACGAAGTAATTAAAAAATGCGTCTGTTCCCATCATGACGGAACCGAGATGGGCCTAGCGGGCTTGATTCATTTGCAAACCATGCTGGAAAAATGCCGCGACCGGGGCGCGTCCGTATATGTGATCGGTAACGGCGGCAGCGCCGGAATCGCTTCGCACTTTTGTGTGGATCTGGTAAATTCGTTGAAAATTCCGGCCCACACCTTATTCGACTCGAATCTTATTACCTGTTTGTCGAATGATTACGGGTATGAACATTCATTTAGCCGGTCTTTGGACATTGTTTTTGAAAAAAAGGATTTGCTTCTGGCGATCAGCAGTTCCGGCAAGTCGCCAAATATTATTAACGCGATAAAAAGTGTTCGGAAAAAAGAGGGAACGGTAGTTACTCTATCCGGCTTTGCGGAGGATAATCCGCTAAGAAAATCGGGCGATTTAAATTTTTGGCTGGATGCCAAAGACTATGGATTGGTAGAAATGGGGCATTTCATTTTGCTGCATTCGCTGATCGATTTGATGAAGGCGCAAAAAGACGCGGCTAAAGCAAAATTATTGGAATTGGTTCATGCAAAATAAAATCAAAAGTTTAGCTGAAATAGAAAGTGTTTTAGAAGATCTTCGTTTGCGAAATTTAAAAATAGTCCAATGCCATGGCGTATTCGATCTGCTGCATCCCGGCCATATCCGCCATTTTAAGCGGGCCAAAGCGCAAGGGGATACTTTGGTTGTAACCGTTACTCCGGACCGCTTTGTCAATAAAGGACCGGGCCGTCCCGCCTTTCATGAGCGGCTCCGGCTCGAAACGCTATCTTCTCTCTCTTGCGTTGATTATGTTGTGCTAAACGATAGCCCTGACGCTATCAACGCCATTAACGCGGTGCGGCCGCATATTTATGTAAAAGGGAAAGAGTATAGCAATAGCGCCAAGGATCTGACCGGTAAAATTACCCTTGAAGTTGATACCGTAAGACGGCATGGCGGCGATGTCTATTATACTGACGATATCGTCTTTAGCTCTTCCTCTTTGATTAACCAACATTTTAGCTCTCATTCCCCCGAGGCGTTAGATTATATAGAGAAAATGAAGGCGCAATATTCTTTGGAAGAGGTGCTCGGCAAAATTGACGCTCTGTCGCAGAAAGAGGTGATTGTGATTGGCGACGCCATCATTGATGAATACCAGTATGTTGAGCCGCTTGGCCAGTCCGGCAAGGGTATCCATATGACGGCGGCCTGTCTGGAAAAAGAGGTTTTTTTAGGCGGTTCGCTGATTATCGCTAACCATCTGGCGCAATACGCCAAAAAGGTTATTTTGATCACGGCAATCGGCTTCAATGACGCCTATCGAACTTTGATTAATGAAAAATTGCACGCGAAAGTAGAACCCTATTTTATTGAAATGGATGTGCCGTCGTTGGTCAAAAAACGATATGTTTTAAAAGATGGAGCCAGCTACCTAAAGCTTTTCGAGACCTATTCCGTATCCTGTAAGGAATTGCTAAGCCAGGAGCAGACGGCGCAGGCAATTTCCCTCTTTCAAGAAAAATGCCAAGGCAAAAAACAGCTGGCGGTGGTGTGCGATTTTGGCAACGGTTTCAGTAATGCGGCGCTAAGAAATGCCATTTCGCAGTCAGACGCCTTTTTGGCCGTCAATACCCAGACCAATAGCGGCAACCGCGGCTATAATGTGATTACCCATTACCGCCGGGCCGATTTTATTTCATTGAACGAACCTGAAATCCGGCTGGCGGCGCATGATCGCAACAGCTCTTTAGAGGGCGTTACAACTGATATTGCCGAAATTATGAATGCCTCATATGTTTCCGTTACGCGCGGGGTCAAAGGGGTTTTTTGCTTGCAGCCTAAAAGCGAAAGTTTTAGCGTCCCGGCCTTGTCAACGCAGGTAGTGGACCGTTTGGGTGCCGGCGACAGTTATCTTTCATTAACCTCGCTCGCTCTGGCATGCGGCTATCCGTTTGATTTTGCAGGATTTATCGGTTCCTCTGCCGCCGCTTTGGATGTGCAAATCGTCGGCAATCGGGATTCGGTGGAAAAACCGGCGCTTTGCAAGTTTTTAACGAGGCTGTTTAAATGAAAAAAAAACTTTTGCAAGATATGTTGCGCATTCGCCGGATCGAAGAGCGGCTCGCGGACAATTATAAAGAGCAGCAAATGCGCTGTCCCGTACACCTTAGTTTGGGGCAGGAGGCGGTGGCTGTCGGAGTCTGTCGGCAGTTGGCGATTTCAGATTATGTTTTAAGCAATCATCGCTCGCATGCCCATTATTTGGCTAAAGGCGGCAGTCTGAAACGGATGCTTGCGGAAATCTATGGCAAAAAAAGCGGCTGTTCCCTGGGGCGTGGCGGCTCGATGCATCTCACCGATTTATCCGTAAATTTTGTAGGCTCGACTTCGATTGTCGGAGGCAGCATTCCGGTGGCAGTCGGCATGGCTTTCGCCACCCGTCTTAAACAGGAATCACGTATTGCGGTCGTTTTTTTTGGCGAGGGAACAACCGAAGAGGGCGTCTGGGCTGAGAGCTTAAATTTTGCCGCTCTGCATAAACTGCCGGTTCTATTTGTCTGTGAAAACAATTTT
>CAZCPS010000117.1:0-4298 GCA_964499895.1 uncultured bacterium
CTTTCGGAAAGCTGGAACTCGATTACAATTTTGAGAGCTATCACCCGATACAAAAAAACCTGTTGCCATACAGACTTCTGTTGGAAATTATCGAAAAAAAGAGCAAAAGCAATTTCAATCCCATCTTCCTCTATGGACAGGAAGGCGCCGGCAAAACCCACCTGCTGCAAGCCTGCGCTCTCGCCCTTAAAGCCAAAGGCATCAATTGCCATTATGTAAAAGCGCAGGCTTTTACCGACCATGTAGTTAACGCCATGCGCTCAGGCGCTATGGAACAGCTGCGCGCGGTCTATCGCTCCATAGATGTTCTGATCATCGATGACATTCATATTCTGGCCAATAAAAACGCCACGCAGGAAGAATTTTTTCATACCTTTAATTTTCTTCATACTTCGGGGAAACAAATGATTCTTTCGGCGAACGCGGCTCCCGGCAAACTGGAAAATATCGCCGAAAGGCTTATCAGCCGCTTCGAATGGGGCATCTGCCTGCCGATTGAGGCTCCCATGGAGAGCGCCGACTTAAAAGCGCTTTTAGAGCTTAAAGCCAAAAGCCTCGATTTGCGGCTCGAAGAAGAGGCCAAACACTTTCTGATTACCCAATTTCATGGCGACCTTAAAGGCCTGCACAAAGCCATTAGCGCCCTTGTACTGCGATTGCATATTCATAATAACACGAAGGCGTTAACGGCCGAGCTTTTGCAAACCTATTTACACGATATTATTGCCGCGAAAGCGCAAAACAGTTTAACCGAAAGCGACATCATCAAAGCCGCCGCCGCCTATTATGGAATGAAAAATGAGGATGTCCTTGGAAAATCCCAAACAAAAGAATGCGCCCTGCCCCGGCAGATAGCGATGTACCTCTGCCGCAAAAGGCTGAACTTGCCCTTTGTTAAAATCGGCAAAACATTTGGCCGGGATCATTCGACCGTTATGTCGGCCGTCCGGCAAATCCAAAAGCTGCTGGATTCCCAAAACCGGGAAATCCAGCAAGCCATTTTTTCCGTATTGAACAAAAATTAAATTTTGATGCCGCCCATAGGTCCCGATCCGGGAGTAGGCATACCCGGCATGGGTTTTTGACCTTGCAATGAGGGAAGAGAAAAGGGTTCGGGTTCCTGTCCGGCGCAGATTTTGCCAACAATTTCACGCCATTTTTCGACCGTTTCAACAAACAAAGGAGCGAAACGACGCAACGCCACGGCATCGACGCCCAAGCCCATATCAATCACGCAATGCATGAGGATCAATTCCTCTTTGACCGCCACGCCAATGCCGCCGCCGGCCATTTGGCCGCCCAGCATAGCGCCTTCCAGCAGTCTTTCGTACAGTTTCAGACGGATATTGTTATCTTTAGGCAATCCATCCAATATCGGTGAATATAAGTAAAGTCTGTCGGAATTTGGCTCATATGTCAAATGCAGTGAAAAGGTATTATCAATACCTAATATACAAGTGTTATTTTCGTCAAACTCCAAGCCCTCCAGATTCAGCTCTCTTCCAAATTCTTTCAAATTGGCCTTCGCGTTCTCAAACGACATGCATTCCTCCTTAAAATAAGATTTTTAAAACTAACTATAACAGCAAGCCCATTTCAAGTAAAAAAAAAAGAAAAGGAGATGGATTATATCAGTTCGGCCTCTGTACAAGCAATTTTTGTCCGGTACAGAGCAGTTCGGCGGTAATCTCAAATTTTTGTCCGGTACAGAGATCTCAAATATGCGCTTTCCTTAATAGGCAAACTTTTGCTATATTCAAATCAATATTTGTTATGGAGGAATTATGTATAAAAAGCTGGGCCTTTGCGCTCTTACTCTCTTGGCCTTTGGCTGTCAGTCCAATAAACAGGAAGAAATTACGAGGTTCCACGAAGACGGCAGAGCCAAACCGACCGTAGTTTTAGTACCGATGATCGATTCCACTTCTTATGATATACCGTGGAGTCTTTCCGATGAATTTCTCTCTCTTGTCCAAAATGACATCGAGCAGCTAGGGGAACTCTATCTTTTGCCGAAGGAAGAATATGAATCGGCAAAAACGAAGGGCGAATCGCCTTTTGCAACCGACCTTGGCTGGATAAAAGAGGCCTTTGCATCCAACGAATTTATCGTATTTACCGAGATGGTTGAACACGCCGACATTCCGGCCAACTTGCAAAATAATGAAATGGGCTCGCTTGCCGACTTTCAGGAAACTTCATACAACTTAAACATGAAGCTGCGCGTCCGAATAATAGATAACCGCGGCGCACGACCCAAAGTGATCCTGCAGGAATATATTACCAATTCCTACTTCGTACCTAAAAACCTGATCCGCAGCGACTATAACAAAGTGATTTTCGGTACGACGGAATATAACTCTACGCCCATGAGCATCGCGCATACCGTACTGGCTTCGGAACTTGTCAAAAGGATTAGCGATTATATTCTGTTAGCCAAGAGCCGCTAATGCCTTTGGATGCCGCAGCTCCGGCGTTGCTTACAAACCAGGCTTTGCATGCCGCTCTGTTTTTATTTTTGTGCCTCGTGATTTTGCTCTTTGCAAAAAAGCGGGGCTTTTTTGTTTTAGAACAATCCGCGCCGGTAAGCTTGCGCCTTAGCCTGCCCAATGTCGGCATCGCCCTTTTATGCTACCTTATACCGGGCGTTCTGTTTCTTGTTGCCGGACTTTTTTTCAATACAACCATTTTTTCGATGCTATCCGAAAATACGATCATCGCGCAAAGCCGCGCGGCGTTTGCCTCAGCTCTGCTTTCCGTCATTTTACTGTTAACTTATTATTTCTGTCTGGACGCAAGGCTGCGCGAACAAATTTTTGGAGTTAAAGCTTTTTTGCAGCACAACTTCCGCCGCGCTTTTGTCATCGGAATGCTTTCGTGGTTTATCATTTACCCCTTTGTGCTCTTTACCGACGAGATTCTGCAGATGTTCAACCTTATGGTATTTCATATGCAGGAGTTGCCCGACCAGGTAGTTATTTTAATTTTTAGAGAGTCGCTCGCTTCTTCCGCTTCCTATATTCCCATGATCATAGCGATCGTAGTTATCGCGCCGATCGCCGAAGAGCTCTTTTTTCGAGGTTTTTTGCACACCTTTTTAAGGTCGCGCATCGGCGTCAAAGCCGCGCTTTTAGTCTCGGCTTCCCTCTTCGCCGCGATCCATTTTGCTCCGGCGCAAAAGCTGGGCAATATTACCCTTATCGGCGCTCTCTTTGTTTTGGGCTGGTTTTTAGGATTTCTCTTTGAAAAAAATAAATCGCTCTTCGCGCCGATCGGTCTGCATATGACCTTCAATGCGCTGAGCCTTTGCAATCTGGTTATTTTCGGAGACTACTAGTGTTTGGTTGCAAAAATTCGTGATATTATTTACGCTCGGATTTTTCTATGAGCGGTAAAACATGGAGCGCGAAAGCAACTTGAATTAAGTTGCTGAGCGCGAATGTGAAACCGCTTGGGAAAAGACGGGTTAAATAATGAAACGAATTTTTGCAACCAGACACTAGCATGCACGAAGTATACGGACTATCGGACATCGGCATCGCCAGACAAAACAATGAAGATCTTTTCGCCAGCATGCTGGAACTTGATTTTTTCGCCTTATGCGACGGCATGGGCGGACATAATGCCGGCGAGATCGCCGCCAAAGAGACGCTCTTTGACCTGTGCAAAGCAGCCATCGCTTTACGCAAAGAAGCCGTGGATCCCAAACGGCTGATTTTTAAACTGCGCGACACCATCAAAAAGACCAACCGGCGCATCTATGACATGGGCCGCGACAATAGCGCTTTTCATGGCATGGGCACCACGCTATGCTGTCTTTTTCTAAATAATAGCCAGGCAATTTGCGCCCATGTCGGCGACAGCCGGATTTATCGCTATAGCCGCGGCAGCCTCTTGCGCCTGACCGAAGACCATTCGCTCAAAAATAAATTAATCAAGCAGGGCGAAATTATGGAAGAGGATGTTCTGCCGCCCCCCTATAACCACATTATCACCAAGGCAATCGGCCCCGCGCTAGCCATCGAGCCCTCCATCCGAAGCTGCCGGGTCGCGCAAGGCGATATTCTTTTCCTCTGTTCCGACGGTCTCTCCGACCACCTGCCGGAATCTGACATGGAAAAGATTTTGCAAGAAAAGTCGCCGCTCAAAAAAAAGGCCGAACAGCTGATTCTGGCCGCCAAAGAAGCCGGCAGCCGCGATAATATCACTATATTAATGGTGCGCGTTTCGGTATAAACCCAATGAATTGACTAAAACTTTAACTTAATGTAAACTAATTAAATTTTTAGTAAAAAAAT
>CAZCPS010000118.1:0-4273 GCA_964499895.1 uncultured bacterium
CCGGCACAGGCGATATTATTATTGGCACGCTCAGTCCCGCCGCTATCGGCGCGAGAGGCTATAAAGCTGATGGAATTTATATAGGAACCGGCGGCAGCGTTAAGACCTCTGCCGGCATCGGCGCTATAACTATTAACGCTACTTCGACCGGCGGCGGCCATGCCATCAATAATTTGGGCGCTATTCAATCGTTAGCCGGCAGCATTGATATCTCGGCCGTAGCTTTTGATTGCGGCAGCGGCCTTTATGCCGGCTTATATATGGATTCCGGATACATCACAGCTTCATCCGGAGCTATTAGCATCAACACGGCTAACTATGCCAGCGCTTACAATTCACTGTATATGAGAGGAGCATCCTATATTTATACAACCGGCGTAGGTTCAGGGACTATGACCATTACCTGTTATTCCGATACTTCAGGAATGAGCGATATGCAGTTGCGTGATACATCCTATATCAAGACAAGCGACAGCCTGCTTACCATTAATTGTACCGGCGCTACCGGCGCCTACCTGAGATCGACCGGCAATCCTGCGAATTCCGCCCAGCTTTATACCGGATCGGGCGATCTTGTGATAAATACGGAAAGGCTCACGATAATAGCCTTAACAGGCTTCGTCAAATCGAGTAGCGGCGCGTTGACAATCAAGCCATATACAGCCGGCTTAAATGTCACCGTCGGAGGCAGCGGTTCCGATTCATTTCTGAATTCCGATTCGATAGGGCTTTTGAACGGGTTTTCATCCGCAACGATTGGTTCTTCCGACAGTACCGGCACCATGACCTGTAGCACGGCTGCTTTTACCTTGCCGACCATCTTGCAGGCCAAATCAATTAATGTTAGCGGAGCCATCGGCAGCGGCGCAAACGCCTTGACCTTGAAGTCCGGAAGAGGCGCTGCCGGAACGCTCTCGCTTGGCGCGGCTATTACTACCGGGGGCGCCCTCGCGCTCGAGTGCGGCGCTTATGGCGATACGGTAACGATCACTACGCCGCCGGCTTTAGGTTATTCAGCCTTTACTCTGACGGGCGGCGCCGGCACCGATACACTGGTGGGCGAAGCCTCGCGCGCCAACACCTGGACCATTACCGGCAACTATGCCGGAACGCTTTCCATGTCGGTCGGCTCTTTGCCCTTTACGGGGCTGAACAGTCTTTCCGGCGGCGCCGCCAGCACCAACACCTTTGTCTTTAACGGCAGCTATGTGTTGGGCGGCACGCTCGACGGCATTACCACGACGGGCAGTTCGATTTTAGGGCCGCCCTCCGGCGCTGTAGCATGGACGCTCTCGGCCGCGAGTACCGGCAGCATCAACCCGGCAGCGGCCGGCGCGACCGCGTTTGCCCATATCCAGACGCTAACGGGCAGATCACCCGCCGATACGCTAACCGCAAATGACTCAACCTGGTATATTACCGCTAATAACGCCGGCTATATCGCCGGTACGCCGAACACTTATTTTACGCATATGGAGAACCTGACCGGCTCAGCCGCTCACCAAGATATCTTTATCCTGAGCGACCAAATGGGCATTAGCGGTACGGTCAACGGCGGCGGCTATAACAATAACACGCTGGACTACTCGGCCTATACCTCGCCGGTTTACTATGATCTGATAGCCGGCACGGCTACCAACATGGGTCATATTGTAAATATCCAGACCGTAATTAATGGTAAGGCCGAAAGTTCTACGGGCAATTTGGCGCAAGGCTACGAGGCTTATTTGAGCATCGCCGCGGCGATCAGAATTTTGCCGGGCGAGTTTGTGTATGGCGCTTTCTTTTTACCGGGGCAGGATCTCTTCTTCTATGAGAAAGACCGGATCTTCGGGGGCATTAACTATGAAGAATCTTACGGCGAGACTCAATAGGATTTTTCTTGATCATTTGCCAAAAGCTGCTAAACTGGATAATTGATCAATAAACGGAGGGTTTATTCATGAATATTATCCATATTGCCGGTCATTTGGGCGCCGATCCTGAAGTGCGCTTTACTTCGGGCGGACAAAAAGTTACCACTTTGCGCGTTGCCGCCAGAACTCGCAAAGGCAAAGAAGAAGCAACCATCTGGTGGCGTGTTACAGTCTGGGGCGAACAGTTTGACAAATTTATCTCCTTTTTGAAAAAGGGCAGCGCTATTATCGTAGTCGGCACCATGAACAAACCGGAAATCTTTAACGACCGCGAAGGCAAACCGCAAGTTTCGATGGAACTGACCGCTTCCAACCTGATGTTTCCGCCATTTGGCAAGTCGGGCGGAGCGCCGCAGGCGCAACAAGAGACGACAAGCGATTTTAGCGGTCTTACCGCCGGAGTCCTTGCGGATGAAGGAACGGGCGCGGTTCTTGATGACGAAGTGCCATTTTAAATATAAAGGAACAAGAATATGAAAGTTTCTAACGCGAAAGATTTTAAAGAGCGCAAAATATCGGATTGTTTGATTATGCCCTTTTATCAGGGTGAAAAGAGCGCTCTTATGGCCGCCGCCGCGGACGAATTAGCCGCGGATCTAAAGCCGCTGCTCTCGCTAAAAGACTTTAAGGGCAGCCTGAAAGAGTGCTGTTTTGTCTATTTGCAGGGGCGCAAAGAAAAAAGACTTTTGCTGTTAGGGCTGGGCAAGAAAGGCGAGATCGACGCCGAATCGCTGCGCAAGGCTTATGCCGAGGCGGCTAAAGCCTGCCAGCAAAAAGGGCTTAAAAATATCTGCGTTTTGCTGCCGGATTGCGAAGTGAAAAACAAGGTGCTGGGCGTGGCGGAAGGCATCTTTTTAGCCAATTACTCTTTTTTGCGGCTTAAATGCCATTCGATCAAAGAGAGCGTGTTTTCGCTTTTAGAGAAGATGGAATTTATATGCGTCGGCCGCGAAGATTTCGCGGCGATTGAGGTTGCTAAAGTGATTGCCGCCGGCGTGCATTTTACCAGGGATCTGGTCAATAATAACGCCGACGACACTCTGCCTAAAATGATGGCCGAGGCGGCGAGTGAATTTAGCAAGCTTTCACCCAAGGTTAAGGTTGAGATCTTTGATAAAAAGCGGCTCGAAAAAGAGAAGATGGGTTTGCTGTTGGCGGTTAACCGCGGTTCGGCGCACGAGCCCTTTTTAATCAGCATTCATTATAACGGCAACCCTAAGTCCAAAGAGCGCCATGTGCTGGTCGGCAAGGGAATTACTTATGATACCGGCGGTCTTAGCCTCAAGCCGAGCACCAGCATGGATACCATGAAGTCCGATATGGCCGGAGCCGGCGCCGTGATGGGCGCGCTGCACGCCATAATCAATCTGAATCTGCCGGTAAATATTACGGGCGTTATGCCGGTTACCGAAAACGCGATCGGTTCTCGCAGCTATAAGCCCGGCGATGTTTATGTCGGCTATAGCGGCAAGACGGTCGAGGTTGTCAATACGGATGCTGAAGGGCGGCTGATTTTAGCCGACGCGTTGGCCTATACGGTAGACAAGCTGCAGCCTGCTTCCATTATCGACCTGGCCAGCCTGACCGGCGCGGTGGTAGTAGCGCTCGGCGATGATGTAGCCGGCTTTTTCGCCAATAACGATAAACTGGCGGAAGGGTTGCTGGCATCCTCGCGAAAAACGGGCGAGACCATCTGGCGGCTGCCTTTGCATAAGGAATATAAGGCGCTCTTAAAATCGGAGATCGGCGATATTAAAAATTCGACGGGAAGGGGAGCGGGTCCTATAACCGCCGCGCTCTTTTTAGAGGAGTTTGTGGATAGCAAGATCCCGTGGGCGCATCTGGATATTGCCGGAACATCTTTTATAGCTAAGCCGCGCGACTATTTTTCAACGCTCGCGACCGGCGCCGGCGTGCGCCTTTTAGTCGATTACTTTCAGACCCTTGCGGTATGACGGAACGCTACGAGGTGACGGAGCCTTGCCGCCTTCTGGAGCTGGTAAAAACCCGGCTACAAGAAGGCGTGCATTCGAGCCGCGCTATCAAAAGAGCGATTGAAAAAGGGGTTTGCAAGATTAATGGCCGGCGGGAACGGTTTGCCTCCAAAGTGCTGAAAGAGGGCGACATCGTGATTATCGATGAGGGCTGGCAGGAGTTTTTGCATGAAAAGAGATCCGCAATCGACCTGCTCTATGAGGATGACTACCTTTATGTGATCAATAAGCCCTGCGGCCTGGTTTCGGAAGACAAGGCCGTTCAGGAAGCGCTAGAGCGGAGCGATTTAACTTTGGTGCACCGTCTGGACAAGGGCACTTCCGGCGCGCTCCTGGCCGCTAAAAGCCGGCATGTAAAAGACC
>CAZCPS010000119.1:0-4265 GCA_964499895.1 uncultured bacterium
CCTTGTGCATAGCGATTTGAGTAAACGCCCCATGATGACATCCCTCGAGGCGGCTGTGACCGATTATGTGCAAAATTATTTACCAAAAGATAAGCGATGGTAGATCTGAGCTGCAAGTTTAGCCATTTGATGCCCATTGATGCTTTGGTAGTCGGCGACTTGATGCTGGACTGCTATTTATTCGGGTCTGCGAAGAGAATTTCACCGGAAGCGCCTGTACCGGTTGTCTGCGCGGAACGGGAAGAGGCGCGTCCCGGCGGAGCCGGCAATGTAGTGCTGAACCTGCTTTCGCTGGGCGCCGGGGTTGCAGTTCTCGGTCGCATTGGCCAAGATGGCGAAGGGGAGTTGTTGTCTTCGCTCTTGCGGCAGGAAGGAGCCCAAGTCGAGGCGCTTTTTGAGCAGGACAACTATCCGACGCCGACAAAACGCCGAATTATTGTCGCGGGCCAGCAGTTAATGCGCATCGACCGTGAAAAAATTATCCCTCTCAATTTGGATCTGGAAGAAAAGATTATAGCCGCGCTGCCGCAGCTTTTACGCGGTAAGCAGGTGGTAGCTATTTCCGATTATGGTAAAGGCTTTTTGTCTGCGCGGCTCCTAAAAGCGTTGATAGCCGAGGCTGCGAGCCAAGAAATTATGGTTCTGGTAGATCCCAAAGGCCTGGACTTTACCAAATATGCCGGCGCCACTCTGATTAAGCCCAATTTGATTGAAAGCTATGCCGCGGCTAAAATGGAGCACTCGGCCGATTTGGATGCCGTAGCGCAGAAACTGCTCTTGGATACCGGAGCGCAAATGCTGGTTATTACCCGTTCGCAAGAGGGCATTTCCTGTTTTTTGAAGGAAGGCGGGCGCTTTGATTTTCCGGTTATTGGCAAAGAGGTGAAAGATGTTACCGGCGCCGGCGACACGGTGCTTGCCATGTTGGCGGTTGCTTTGGCAAACGGACTTGATATCCGTTATGCCGTGCAACTTGCCAATGCGGCGGCGGGACTGGCGATCGAGGAGCTTGGCTGCTACCGGGTAACCCTGCCCCAATTGGCGCGGCGGCTGTTTGGGCTTGACGGCGAGCAAAAGATTTTTGAGGAAACACATCTTTACGCTTTAAAGCAGGTTTTGCAAGGACAGGATTTTCGTGTGCTGCGTCTTTTCGGCCGCAGGGGCCTTACCGGCGCTGCTTTCAGGGCGATTTCCCGCCTGAAAGCCGAAGGCGGTCCGCTCATTGTTTACCTGCAAGATACAAAAGCCGGCGAAGATTTTTTACATCTGCTTTCCTCTCTTAAAGAAGTGGATTATATTGTCATGCAAAAAAAAGGTTTGCAGGGGCTTTGTGAAGCACTCTTGCCGGTCGCGGTCTATGACCTGCAAGATGATGCCATGCTGCGCATCGACCCACAAGAGCTTTTGAATTAATAAGATCTGTTATTTTAAATAGCCTAATAATGAATATTTGGAATAAATCTTATTGTTGCTTTAAATCTATTCCTAAGTCATAATACTTCCTTTGTATGCCTAAATCTTGAAGTGGCTTGGGCGTAACTATTTTTTTGAAAAAGGTACAAAGTCGAGGTAACTGTTAACCAGCAAATGGTTATCGGTTACACAATGTTCTTAAATTAGTTTTAAAAAGAGGAATTATTATGGCAGCAATTGGTTTTCAATTACTCACTAATCCGCCAGCGACAGATGGCGACATGGGCAACCTTTATAACAGTATCCCAAGTAATATTTCGCCTCTTGATCATGCGATCTTAAATTATTGGATAGAGAAAAAAGAAGCGAGTGAAAAATTTGACGCAACTGTTGGTGGTACAAGCCTCGGTGTTGGTCTCTGTGCCGGAATGTTCATCGTGGGTAGTTTTATGTATCACTCAAAAACCGTTCGCAATGTAATTCTGACAACAACAACTGTAGGCATTCTAGGAGCGGGTCTAGGAATAGGTCTAAGATTAATCTTTGGTGAAAAAAGAGCGGCTGTCCCTGTTCCTCAACCTGTACTAACGGTAATCGATAACGCTCGTAATCAATTAAATAATGCTACTGTGAGGCTGTTGACAAATCCTACATCTGCAAACATACAAAAAGTTATAAATGATTTAAATGGCGATTTGCAAGTGCGTCATGCTGCAGTCGATACGCTGAGCACTTATTCATTTGAGTCATTGACATTGGGCGATAGAAATAGAGTGATAGTTCAATTAATGCAAAATGTCAATATCGACTACGATAATGAAATGAAATTCGCTTCTCTTTGCCTACTAAAGAATATAGTAAGTAAATTTTCCCTTGGAAGTGAACATAAAGAAAAAATTACTGCGATTTTTTTAAAGACCATTAACACAAATAATACAAGTGAATGCGTTGATCAGGCAATCAGTGGACTTAAAAGCTTGCATAGTTTCAGTAATTGGCTTAGGTTTTCCAACACCGCAGCCGGTAAGGTCGTAGTCCTTTTAAGAGATCCTGTAACTGAGATAGTCTCTCAATATGTTAAAAAGACTATATTAGGAGTTATGAGTCAGGAACCCCACGGCGCCAAAGCCGGGGAGTCCGAAATTCAAACCGGAACCTAATCAAGCTAAGGCTTCATATGGCTTGTGTTAGAGACGAATTTCGACAGCTTTGAAATTACCTAAATCCAAATCGTGGGATATATTCTCAACGCCAAAAATTTTCGTTTTTTAGGACTTGATTTAATAAAAAGATTATAGCAACATACTTTTCTTAATTTCTTAATTTCTTGATTTAGGAGGATTTTATGCCCTTATCAGTTGGAGAAAGAGTTGTTACTTCAGCAGAAGAATTTGGAGCAACCCATATCAATAATACCCAAGGTAGAGAAGTAGGGAGAAACTTGGGTAATGTGGCAGTTGATATCGCAACTTCTGCATTAGATTCCCTTCCGCTACCTCCTTATGCAAGAAGGGCAGCTACAATTACCGCAATGGCAACGGCAGCGCTAGGTCCGCCAGCTATTATTTTAACCGGTGTTGCAGCTGTTTTCGGTTTGGTAGTAGATGCTGCAACAGGGAATTTAGACGGTCGACTAAGGTGTAGGTGTTGGGAGCGTTAAAAGAAAAGTAGTTGGTGCCGTTGTGATTGTAGTCATACCTGCCGCGATTAACTTTTTATTCTTGGTTGCAGCTCCTGCGATTGTCATGGTTGTTCCGACGACCACCGTTCCTGCATAGACAATCAAAGCTCCTCCTAAACCGGCGCCCAGTACTCTTCCATTAAATCGGAGGGAATATTCTCTTTTTCCTAATTTCTTCAAAGAAAGATAACCATGCTCTAACATTCGATCTAAAGTATCGGATGAAATGTTTCTCAGTTCCACAGAAAGAAAGGCGTTTTGGATTTTAATGAGTTGTTTTTTACGAACAACAAAAAAATTATGGTCATCAAAAGTCAGATCTAATTTTTTTGCGGACAAATCGTTTTGAGGAATAAAATTTAGTATTTTCATAAAATTGTCGGCGTGAAAATCTATCTCTTGACGAATTGGGGAAACGCCGCCTCCTTTTTAAGTGTTAACTCGTCGTTGTACATTTTGAATCCTTGGGCCGGTCAACATGAGACTCTTTCAAGTCAGTCCCTCTAGGGATGGGTAGTTGACAATACCTCGCGGTAAAATGAACGATAAGTTTAGTAAAATGTTTTGTTTAATGATAGAGCTTAATGAGTTTTTTTATGATGGTGATCGAACCGCTCCAACACAGTATTATGAAGTTCCAAAAGAAGATCATGATGATTAGTTATCTTGCTGCTGTGCAAAAGCTGCGAACGGTTTTTAAAGCTCCCGCTTTGGAGCGAGAATAGTTCCGCAGCCGAGGCAAAACTTTTGATCGTAAAAAACAACGGCTTGTCCGGGCGTTATTGCTCTTTGAGGCTTCTCAAAGACTACCTTTACGCCGTCTTGGCCATTAGGTAGCACGAAGCAGGGTTCATCCGGAGTGCGGTAGCGGATTTTAGCGGTGCAGGAAACGGGCAGCTTGGGCGCGTCATGTACCCATGAGAGATCTGTCGCCGTCAGTTCTAACGAATAAAGTGCCGGATGCTCCGCTCCCTGTACGACGATTACGGCATTGCGCGCAATATCCTTGCCGGCTACGAACCAGGCCTCGCCCTCTCCGCCGATCTGCAGCCCCTGCCGTTGCCCGATAGTATAATAGGGCAATCCAATGTGACGGCCGACGACTTTTCCAACAGTTGTTTCGAAGTTGCCTTCATTTTTGCCTAAATACTGCTCTAAAAAGGGCGTAAAG
>CAZCPS010000120.1:0-4247 GCA_964499895.1 uncultured bacterium
TTTTTTCCGTCATAGGGTTTATGATGGCGCTCGAATTTGGCAGCATTCCTTTAATTTGCGTATATTCGGTCTTCTTGGCAACGAATACGAGCTTGCTCGTTTTACACTGCAAAAATATCGCTGACAGCATTTTATCCGTGACGCCGCGAAATGCTAGTTTCTAGGCTTTCTTTTAGAAAGGGGGCCAAGTAAGAAGTCGGGTGGATGGCGATCTCTTCCGGCCGGCCGGTAGCGACTATGCAACCGCCGAACTTACCGGCATCGGGACCCAGATCAATAATATAGTCGGCGTTTTTGATGATTTCGAGGTTGTGCTCGATAATAAGGAGCGTATTTTTTTTGTCTGTCAGCTTGTGGAAGATCAGGAGCAGTTTTTCGATATCCTCAAAAGAGAGCCCTGTGGTTGGTTCGTCAAACATATATAGCGTCTTTTGCGTAGAGCGTTTGGAAAGCTCCTTGGATAGCCGGATTCTTTGCGCTTCGCCGCCTGACAAACTGGCCGTGTCCTGACCCAGTTTCAGGTAGCCAAGACCTACCGCTATCAATACGGCGAGCCGTTTTTTGATTTTAGGATGGTTTTCAAAAAAGAGCACAGCTTCCATAACCGTCATATGCATGATTTGGCCGAGATGCTTCTCTTTAAATTTAATGCTGAGGCTTACAGGGTTTAAACGGTAGCCATGGCATTCTTCGCATTCGACTTTGACTTCCGGCATAAACTGCAAATCGATAATGTTATAGCCCAGCCCTTTGCAGCTATGGCACATGCCCTTTTTATGGTTGGCGCTAAAATATCTGGGTTGCAGTCCTTTGGCCTTGGCCTCCTTGGTCTGGGCAAAGAGCGCCCGCAAATCGGGCATCAGATCGCAATAGGTGGAGACATCGCTTCTCGAGGTCTGTCCGATCGGGCTTTGATCAAGGCAGATTAAATTGTCAAAATTTTTAAGTCCCGCAACCTTCGCAAATCCCAGATCGACTTCGTTAGGACATTTCCTTTCGCCAAGCGCTTTCCGGAGAGCCGGCTTTAAAATGCCGTGCATCAGCGATGATTTGCCGGAGCCGGAGACGCCGGTTAGACAGGTGAAGGCTCTTTGCGGAATGGAGAGGGTCAGATTTTGCAGATTATGTAAAGAAGCGTTTTCTATATGCAGCGCAAAATCTAGCGGCCGTCTTTTGGCGGGATAGGGCACTTTTTTTTTGCCGGAAAGATAGGGTCCGATATTGGACTTCGGATCGGCAAGCACCTGTTCAACGGTGCCATGCGCGACAATTTCTCCGCCATGGATACCGGCATGCGGCCCGAATTCCACCAGATAATCAGCGGAAAGCAGCGTCAAAGGATCGTGTTCGACCTGAATAATGGTATTGCCAAGATCGCAGAGCTTTTTTATCGCATTTCCCAGTTGCCGGTTGTTGCGCGGGTGCAGTCCGATGGTCGGCTCATCTAAAATGTAAATGCATGAAGCCAGTCCGATGCCGAGTTGACAAGAGAGACGGATGCGCTGAAGCTCGCCGCCGGAGAGCGTCGGCGCGGCGCGGTTCAGCGCCAGATATCCCAAGCCTAAATCGAGTAAAAATGAGAGGCGTCGCCGGATTTGCTCTAGTGCTGTTTCCCATAAGCTTTCTTTGGGAGAGAGCTTACCTAGAAATTCGGCGGCATCCAATAAAGGCAGGGCGGTTAAATCGACAATCGAGAGCCCGTTTATTTTCACATGGCGCGCCAACGCGTTGATGCGGCAGCCCCGGCAGACCGGACAGACCTCTTCCTGCATGATCGAGCGCATGAAATAGCGGTACATGGCCTTGTGGTGTTTGGCAGCGGCTTCGAGAGCGGGGTACAAGCCGCGCCAGTAAAAATTCTCGACCACGGTATTGGAGCCATGAAAAAAGATGGCCCGCTCTTTATCGCTAAGTTTATTGATTGTTACGGTGGTGCTGATGCCCAGCTTCTCAAAATAATTATTCAAAAGAAGAGAAGCTTCCGGAGATCTTTTCTTTTTAAAGATTCTTTGCATGCAGGAGGTAATGGAAAGACGCGAAAAGTCCAGATTGGCGCCTAAAACATAGCCCAGCCCCTGGCATTCGGGGCACATGCCCTCTTCGGCGTTAAAAGAAAAGGTCTGCGGCGTAATTGGCGGGTAGGATTTGCCGGTGGATTCAGCAGCGAAAGCCAAATTATAAAAATGGTCTTGATTGTCATAGTCGGATAGCAAAATGCCGCCGCTGAATTTGGCGGCGGCCGAGACGGCCTCTAAAATGCGCGGGTAAGCGCCCCCTCGGACAACAATCCGGTCGACTACCAGCAGCAGTTCGTTTTTCAGCTGCGGGTTGTAATCGATATCATCTTCAATTTCAAAATACTTGCCATTTAACCTAAGCCGCACATAGCCTTGGCGGGAAAGGCGCTCTTTGAGTTCGCTAAAACTTTCGCCTTTAAAAAATTTAATGGGCGCAAGAATTTGGACTTTGAGGCCTTCTTGAAGAGCGGCGATTTTCTTAGCTATAAATTCGGCCGAGATGGTTTTGATCTCCTCGCCGGTTTCGGGGCAAAAAGCCGTTCCCATATGGGCGAAAATCAACCTTAAGAGGTCATAAATTTCGGTCATGGTGCCGACGGTGCTGCGCGGGTTGACCGTATGCCCTTTTTGCTCGAGCGCGATGCAGGGGGAGAGGCCTTTTATTTCTTCAACTTTAGGTTTGGCCTCCTGCTTTAAAAACTGGCGGACATAGGGCGGCAGAGCTTCGATATAGCGGCGCTGGCCTTCGGCAAAAATGGTATCGAAAGCAAGCGAGGATTTGCCGGAGCCCGACGGACCGGAAAAGACGATTATCCGGTTTAAGGGTAAATTCAGGCTGATATTTTTCAGATTATTTTCATTTGCATTTTTGATCCGCAAGCCATTTTCGATAGCAGCGGCCTTATTAGCCCGGATTGAGGGTTGCGGCCTCTCGCGCAGGGCTTTTGCCGTCGGCGTCTCTTTTTTTAAAAGTTCTTTTAGAGGCCCTTCGGCGATAACTTTTCCGCCCTTCGGCCCCGCGCCCGGCCCCAGATCGATGATCCAGTCGGCAGCCTTAATAAAATCCAGGTTGTGTTCGACGGCGATCATGGAATTGCCTCGATCAATAAGCTCTTGAAGTACGCTAAGGAGATTGTTAATGTCGAAAAAATGCAAACCGGTGGTTGGTTCGTCCAAAATATATAATGTATGGCCCCGCTCGGCTTTGCTCAGCTCTTTGGCCAGTTTGATGCGCTGGGCTTCGCCGCCCGAGAGCGTATTCGAAGGTTGGCCGAGCCTAAGATAATCGAGGCCTACTTTGGATAGTAGTGCCAGTTTGTTTCCGATTTTGGGGATATCGGCAAAAAGTTGGAGCGCTTCATGCACTTCCATTTCCAGCACTTCTTTGATATTCTTCCCTTTAAAATGGATTGAGAGGATCTCTTCGCTGTAGCGGTTGCCAAGGCATTGAGGGCAGGTGGCATAGGTGTCTTCCATATAGTCCAGATTGATTTTGATCTGTCCGACGCCTTTGCAGTAGGGACAGGCGCCCTCTTTTAGATTGAAACTGAAATGGGAGGGCCCGTAGCCGCGGATGCGGCTCTCCGGCACGAGGGAAAAGAGCTGCCTTATTTCATCCATGACTTTAATATATGTGGCGGGATTGGAGCGGTAGGTTTTGCCGATCGGAGCCTGATCGACAAAGATGACTTTGTCCAGTTTTTCATAACCCTTGATGCTTTTGAAAAGGCCCTCTTTAAGACTGCTTTTATTTAGGCGGTTGGAAAGCGCGGGATAGAGCGTGTCGGAGATGAGCGAGGATTTGCCGGAGCCCGAGACGCCACTTATCGCGACAAGGCCATGCAAGGGGATTTTAACGGCAATATTTTGCAAATTGTTTTGGCGGCAGCCTTGGAGCTCAATGTATTCGGAAGAAAGCGGGCGGCATCTGGAAGGGCGGATCTGTTTTTTACCGCTAAGAAAGGCGCCGGTAAGCGAGCGTTTGCTCTTTATTATTTGCTGTAGAGACCCTTGGGCGATAATTTCGCCGCCGAAATGGCCGGCGCCGGGTCCGACATCGACGATTGTGTCGGCGGCTTCGATGGTATCTCTATCGTGTTCGACAACAATGACAGTATTGCCTTGCGCTTTTAGCTCCCGCAGGATGGCGAGCAGTTTGCTGTGATCCTGCGGATGCAGCCCGATCGAGGGTTCATCGAGAATGTAGGTGCTGCCGGAAAGCCCGCAGCC
>CAZCPS010000121.1:0-4182 GCA_964499895.1 uncultured bacterium
TCGATTTGATAAAGGCTCGTTTCCTCCATACAAGCAATTTTTGTCCAGTACAGAGCAAAATAGGATTACTTATGGCTTCAACAGTCGACAGAGCACCGCAAAATGCATATAATCACATAATTCGAGGTGCTGGACTCTCAGGAGCCATGGCCTCTATGAAATTTGCCGAAAACTCCATCAAAGCCGGAGCAAACTACCAAAGTGCCGCGGTTCTCCAGGGATTTCAGCTGTCATTTGCCACCGAGCTTTTTTTAATAGCCAGAAGAGCCGCGACTGAACAAATGTATGATTTGGACTACATTCTAAATTTTAAACACAGAATAGCACTTATTTTCATACCGCAACTAATGGCCCGCATCACAACGCTTCTTTGCCGGCCGGACGGGAACAATGCTCCATCGATTGCCCGTAAAATTCTCAAGAAAACCTTTGTATTTGCCCAAGAACACATTGGCGACGCCTGCCAGGTGGCGACTCTCGTTTCAGTGGTAGCGCTTTTTTATTTCGGATTTACATATTATGCTACAACCTTTTTGTCTACGGCTATTATTGAGATGCTAGATCAGAGCGGCAGCCTACTTGACCTCTGCAAATATTTTGATAAACCGGAACTGGCTCCCAAGTTAGCGCGGGGATGGCATACAACCACATATCTAGCTCAAACAACTACCGGCCTAATCTGGGAAGGTATGTTTATACGAACTTTAATAATGGTGAATTTGATTGAGACATTTGCCGGAAGCCACATCAGCTATCTTCTCCAAAAGAGCATAAGGTGGTTCCAAGGCGATATCGATGTCGACCCTGTTTCTCTATCCCGACAAGAAATAGCCGAAATAAACGACTCGGCGCTCGGGATCAATCTTCGCCATTTCAAGGCTCTGCCGGAACTATATGCTGACATTACTAACCTCTACGAAGACTTGCAATCAGTTTTTGCTCAGATTGCCTGGGATAATCCGGCGATAAAAGAGCGTTATACCACCTTTCTTTGCTGCGATGAAAAATATAACGCATCTACATCCGGCGACAACATGAAAATGTACCTGAAAAAATCTTTTACCGATCTGCTGGCTAAATTGAAAAACCGCACGATAAAGGACGGACAGGTTTATAGTTATTCAAAAACCGAACTGCAACTGGCGCAAATTCTAAGGATGCTCAATATGCCGGCCGAGCCGGATGCGGAATTTTACAATCAGAAGATCTCTACTCTGATCATTTTAGCCGCCCAAGGCAATTATTGCGGGCCGGGCGTTTTTGAAATAATAGAAAGAGAGCGCGATCAGCTCAGCACAAGTTGTCCCAATCCAGTCGGCTCTTCTATTGATAACATGCCCCGTTTGCAATATCTCTTTTTGCACCATTATTATATGGCCCGCAAACATCGTTTTGACTCAATTTTTCAGAAAATCACCGCCTTCCACAGAAAGTACAATCCGCTGAAGTGGATCTTCCCCTCTCCGGTGGACCGCCATGATTTTAACTATTATAACAAGCTGATCGGAGAGTCTTTTGGCGTCAACCTGACATGCGCCGAAAATGACAGGATGATTCAAGAAAGCGGATCTTTTTTCACCTTAACGATGAGGCTGGTTTATACCCTATTTTTAAGAATGGAAAATTACTCCGCGGAAAATCTTCTTTCGGAAGCATCAGACAAAGACAGTGAGGGCAAAATTCCGGCAATCTATGTTCAGGAATGGCTGGACTATAGAAATCAGCGTCAGCCTAATGAAGCGCCGCTTATCCTCAATGATCTTTATGATCAGGACGGACGGTTATCCAAAGAGTTTTTAAAATCCTTTTTAATCGAAATAGGAGTCTTGAGAATATTACCTAATTGATTGGAAAATATTTCATGCGCAGAAAATTTGATATTAAGGAATTCTCAATATCCAAATTATATTAATCTTTAGTGATTTCCCTCTGTACTGGACAAAAATTGGGTATAGTATAGAGGAAATTTCCAGAACAAGTTCTTCAGGGCTTTGACGCCGCAAAAACCCCCTATTTTAATGGTCACAGAGCACTAGCGCATAAAATTTGCGTAAATTTCGATTACGCACTCATTTTTTCGAGAAGATTTTTGATGAGTTTTTCTCTATAAAAATAAGACACGCAAAGAAACAACTACTATTCCGCGCAAGCGTCTTAAAATCCGTCACTTACAAAAGATCTCCATTTTTTACCGATTTGCTCGTTATAATTACCCCCTATTTTACCGACCTGCCTGGCAAAATTGCCCCTTGTTTTATAGACTTAAATTTACTTTTTTGATAAGTTAAGCTTAAAAAGGCAAACTTGTCAACTACCTCATAGCTAAATATAAGGACAATATGCACGAAGCGATATCCAGAGAGGATTGCTACCTTAGCCTTATACTGTGGTTTTTGCTCTGTTCCCTGAGGCCGTTTCGTATATCGACATCAACGAGGGCACGCCTACCCGTCTTAGGGGACTACGGTTCGAGCGACTTAAGTCGCATCCCTCGTTGCGCGACTATTTCGTTGGCGAAATATGGCAGACTCTCAAAAAGCAAGCGTACATTTTAACATAAATTAAGGAATTAAAGCGGCAACAGAAAAAGGAGCGAGGTTTCCTCTCCATAGCAAAAGCTAGGGGTATCCACCTCGTTATATCGATGAGACGAAATCAAACAGCATTTCTTGTTAAATGGCTAGGTTCTATCCCCAGAAAGCCTTTAATTATTCGAGGCGCCCGCCAAGTGGGAAAAACATGGCTCATTCGAGACCTTGCCGCCTCGTTGCAAAAAGAGCTGGTCGAGCTAAATTTTGAAAAAAGACCTAATCTGGAATCTCTCTTTAAGCCAACTGACCCCAAAGAAATCCTATCTAACATTTCAGCAGCTTTGAATGTGAAATTGGACCCCTCAAAATCAATTCTATTCTTGGACGAAATACAGACTACGCCACATCTTTTTGAAAAGCTTCGCTGGTTTGCAGAAGATCTTCCTGAAATGCCGGTTATAGCCGCAGGCTCATTATTAGACTTTGCTTTAGCCAAACACGAGTTTAGCATGCCCGTTGGACGCATAGGTTACTTATATCTGGAGCCTCTTTCCTTTGAAGAATTCCTCGATGGTGTTGAGAAGCATGAATTGCGCTCATATTTACAGAACTACAACTGGCGCACGGACATTCCGGACAGCATTCATATTCAGTTAATGAAACTGGTAAAAGAATATATCATCGTAGGAGGAATGCCTGCTGCGGTCTCGAGTTGGGCGTCAAGAAAATCACCTGATGAAATCAATCAATTACACATTGATTTACTTACTACCTATCGCGATGATTTTACAAAATATAACGGACGTCTTTCTACTGAGCATTTAGAAAATATTATGAATTCAGTTCCCAGACAGCTGGGAAAAAAGTTCATGTATAGCGATGTCAATTCTGAAGCAAAAAGCGCCCCTCTAAAACAGGCTCTTGATCTGCTCTCAAAAGCCCGACTATGCCATAGAATAGTAAAAACAGCTGCCAACGGGTTGCCTCTTGGAGCAGAGACCAATGAGAAATTTTTTAAAGTAATTATGTTAGATTGCGGACTGTGTAATGCATCCTTAGGTCTATCTTTGCATCAACTTGAATCAGTATCTGAAATTTCCATGATTAATAGCGGCGGCATGGCAGAGCAGCTCACCGGCCAATTATTGCGTACCATCCATCCATTATATATTGATCCGGCTCTCTACTACTGGGCAAGAGAAAAAACAGGTTCCGAAGCTGAGGTTGACTACATTATTCAACACGAGAATCAAATTATTCCCATGGAAGTAAAGGCCGGCACTACAGGAACTCTTAAATCACTGCATCAATACATGAAAGAAAAAAAGAAGCCAATCGCAATCCGCGTTAATTCAGATATCCCCTCAGTAACTCATATTCAACTTCGCGATCCTTCAAACATTGAATATGCATTATTATCTCTTCCCTTTTATCTGTTGGAACAATTGCCCCGTCTTATTAACAGCTTCCCCAAATAGCCTGACTAGTGCTCTGTCAATGTTAAAATTTAGGATTGTGCGGCGCCAAAGCCCCGGGAAGTGACGATTGCGAGTCGGTTAGGGCCCGTAAGGAAATAACTACCACATTTCAGCTGCGCCAAAGCCTTGGGCTTGACCGATCGTAAAAAGGCCCTATATTTCTAATATTAGGT
>CAZCPS010000122.1:0-4176 GCA_964499895.1 uncultured bacterium
CCGGGCGGGCGACCCGCCCATATTGAGATCCGACTGCCGCCGCGCCAAAGAGCTGCTAGGCTGGCAGCCGGTGCGCTCATCGGTCGAAGATATTATAACCTCAGCCTGGCGCTGGCACCAAAAGCGATATGATGAATAAAAAAATAATCGGTTTTTTTCTGGCTCTTTTCGCGCTGCTCTTTGCCAAAGCGCTTTTTCCTTCCATTCAGCTGATGGCCTTCGCGCCCTTTTTTGTGATTCTCTTTATTGAAACCTCTTTTATAATTTCAATGTGGACCGTCTTTGGCGCGGGACTGACTGTCGATCTCTTTTCCAACGCGCACTTCGGACAAACCGCCCTCTGCTACCTTCTGGTCTGCGCCTTTTTATATCGCCAAAAACGCTATTTTAACGACCGGCCGCTAAGCTTTGCGCTTTTCGCGGCCTTTATCTCGCTTGTCGCCACCCTGCTTTCCTATCCGCTGCAAGCGATCTTCCAGGAGCCGCCTATCCTCTCTTTTAGCGGTTGCTTTTCCGATCTGATCATTATGCCCTTTATCGATGGCATCTATGCAATAGTCTGGTTTTTCTTTCCTATCTCATTAATCGAAACTATGATAAAGTTAGGTAAAAAAGTATTATCTAGATAATTTATGATCATTGGATCTAATTTGCACGATTTTTCAAGAGCTGCGATTTTAGCAATTAATGCCGCGTTAAAAGCCGGCGATATTCTGCGTTATGGTTTTTACGGACACTATAAAATCAAAGAAAAAGAGGGCATTCTCAATCTCGTCACCGAATATGACCTGCTTTCGGAAAAAAGCATCATAGATTCCATCAAAAGCGAATATCCGGATGCGGCTATTTTATCGGAAGAATGCGGGAAGATCGCCGGAAACGGCGAGCTGTGGATAATCGACCCGCTTGACGGCACCGTAAACTTTGCGCACCACATTCCGGTTTTTGCCGTCAGTATCGCGCTTCGGGTCGAAAAGGAAGTGGCGCTGGGCGTAATCTACCAGCCAATGACCGGCGAACTTTTTGTAGCGGAAAAGGGGCGCGGCGCTTATTTAAACGGCAAAAAGATCATCGTATCGCAAACAAAGCTGCTGGAAAAAAGCCTGCTAGCGGCGGGACTGCCCTACGATCTGATCTCCAATCCCAATTCCTGCGTAGAAAAACTGGCAGCCGTCTTAAAATCCGGATTTATGATCCGGCGGCTGGGCGCGGCTGCCATTGATTTGGCCTTCGTCGCCGCGGGCCGGTTTGAAGCCTTTTTCGAAACTTCTTTAAAACCATGGGACTGCGCCGCGGGAGTGCTTTTAATCGAAGAGGCGGGCGGGAAAGTAACCGACTGGGAAAATGGGCGGTTTGATCTCTTCGAATCCAAAACCATACTCTGCGGCAACCCGGAAATTCATAAGCAAATGGTGAAGCTATGGCAATAATTTTAGATGGAAAGGCGCTCGCGGCGGAGCTGCAAAAAGAGCTAAGAGGCAAGGTCTCGCTCGCAAAACCGCGCAAGCCCTGCCTGGCTTTCATTCTCGTCGGCGAAAATAGCGCCGCAAAGACCTATGTTAAAATGAAAAAGAGAGCCTGCACCGCAGTCGGCATTGAAATCGCCGGCACCGAACTCCCCGATTCCGCCTCTGAAGAAAAAATTTTAGATTTAATTTCGCGCTATAATCAAAATCCGATCATCGACGGCATACTCGTGCAATTGCCGCTGCCATCTCATGTGGACACCCAAAAAGTTATGCTCGCCATCGATCCAACGAAAGATGTCGACGGCTTTCATCCGCTGAATATCGGCAAAATGCTACTGGGCCAAAAAGGCGGATTTTTCTCCTGCACCCCGCTTGGCATAAAAATCTTAATGGAAAAATATGATGTGCCCGTCGCCGGCAAGCACGCTGTTATTATTGGCCGCAGCAATATCGTAGGTAAGCCGATGGCCGCCATTCTAATGCAAAACGCACCGGGCTGCAACGCTTCTGTCACAGTCTTGCACCGCGGATCGGAGAATATCGCGGAAATTACCAAAACGGCCGATATCCTGATCGTCGCGGCCGGAGATCCGAAAATGATCACCGGCGCCATGATCAAACAGGGCTCTACCATCATCGATGTCGGCACCAACAGGCAAAATGGGCGCCTGGTCGGCGATGTCGACTTTGACAGCTGCAAGGAAAAAGCCGCTTTTATATCGCCGGTGCCGGGCGGAGTTGGGCCCATGACCATTGCCATGCTACTCAAAAACACCTATGAAAGTTATTTGAACCACAATATTTAGCTTGCTTTCGCAACTGAAAAATAGTACCTGTTACAAATAGGTAAAAAGAAGAAAAAAAGAATGAAAAAACATGTTATCGGCATTCTCCATACCACCTCTAAAGGTTTTGGGTTTGTCAGCTCCAAAGATCTGCCTGCCGATGCTTTTATCGCCAGAAACAACCTAAATTACGCTCTCGATGAAGATGAAGTGGAAATCGAAGTCTTCCCCTCTCCTAAGGGCCCCGAAGGCATCGTCCGCGCCATACGCCGGCGCGGACGCACGCATCTGGTATGCGCCATTTTAGGACCCGGCAAAAAAAATTATCGCGCCATCTCCCCGACTTTGGAATCTTCGCTAGAGCTCCAAATAGAAACAAAAACCAAACTGAAAAAAGGCGACCGGATTCTGACCAAAGTAATGCCGGGCAAAGGCAAGGTTAAATGCGAATTTGTCAAAAAATTGGGCCATATCGATGACGCTTCCTGCGACATAGAATGCGCGATCTATGAATTTAATTTGCCCGTCAACTTTAAAAAAGAGGCTTTAAAAGAGGCTGAAAGCTTTAGCGCTCCACACACAAAGAAAGAGCTCAAAACCAGAAGCGATTTTACCAAACTGGAAATTTTTACTATCGACCCGGAGTCGGCCAAAGATTTTGATGATGCGCTTTCGGTTGTCAAAACCAAAACCGGCTACCACCTTGGCGTCCATATCGCCGATGTCAGCTACTATGTCAAAGCCACTTCCTTGCTGGACGAAGAAGCCCTTCTCCGCGGCAATTCGGTCTACATGCCGGGAAAAACGCTGCCGATGCTGCCGGAACACCTCTCCAATGATCTATGCTCTTTAAAGCCCAATGTAATCCGCGCCGCCGTTTCCATTATGATGGACTTCGACCTGAAAGGCGAACTGAAAAAGAGCCAAATTGTCCGATCATTTATTAAAAGCCAAAAGCGTTTTATCTATGAGGATGCGTCGGAAATTTTAGAGGGCAAGCAAGAAAGCCCCTTTAAAAAATCGCTGCAGAATCTGCAGGAACTGGCTCTCTTGTTAAAAGCGCAGCGCGCGGCGCGGGGTTCGATTGATTTCAACCTGACTGAATGCCGCCTCAAACTTGATAAAAAGGGCAACCCGATCGAAATCGTCGAAGCCTCCCACGGCGCCGCCAATCAGCTCGTCGAAGAGTTTATGCTCAAAGCCAATGAGGTTATGGCGACCGAACTTTGCAACCGCAAAATCGACGCTATTTACCGCGTCCACGAAGAACCGCCCCCGGAAATATTTGCCGACTACTATGACTTTGTAAGAGCGCTCGGCTTTACGCTGCCCCAGGCTCCGAGTAGAGAAGATCTGCAAAAGATGTTCGCCGAGGCGCTAAAGACTTCCTACGCCAAAGCCGTCTCCATCTCTTTTATCCGCAGCATGCGCCTGGCGCAATATTCAGCCGAGAATACCGGCCACTATGGCTTAAGCATAGAAAACTATTGCCACGCCACCTCTCCCATTCGAAGATATTCGGATATTATCATCCACCGCCTCCTGCTTGAAGAACCGCTGCCTCTATTAGAACTGCAAAAGATCGCCACCGTCTGTTCGGGAAAAGAGCGCATCGCTTTTAAAGCCGAAGCCAAGGTTATGCTGCTAAAGAAACTGCGCCTCATTAAGAAACATTTTGATAAAAACCCGGATCATATCTACGAAGCTGTGATTTCCAAAATAAAACCCTTTGGCATTTATTTTGAAATTGACGGTTTTTTTCTGGAAGGCTCATTGCATGTTTCGGAACTCAAAAATGATTTTTATCTCTATGATCCTGAGTTCATGCGTCTGCAAGGCCGCAATAAGCGGCAAAGCTACGCCTTCGGCGATAAAATCTTTTTGCGTCTTTTAAATGTAGACCTGCTCTATATGGACACTTC
>CAZCPS010000123.1:0-4152 GCA_964499895.1 uncultured bacterium
AGATTTACGACTTTAATCAGCGCCATCTTGCCCCCTTTTTAGCCAGCAGGCGCAGCCCTTTTCAAAGGGCGGGAGCGTAGTGCGGCAAATCGGCAGCTCTTCTTGGCAGCGCGGCGCAAAGTTGCAGCCGGCATGCCGCTCGGAGGGAAGCGGCGGCGCTCCTTCAATTGAGGTTAGCGGCATACTGCCGTCAATATGCGCCCCCGGCTGCGCCAGAAGCAGCGCGCGGGTATATGGATGCTGCGGCCGCCGGCAGATCTTTTCGCCGGTTCCTTCCTCGACAATGCGGCCGCCATACATGACAAGCACCCGGTTGCAAATGCGCGCAATCACATTAAAATCATGCGAAATAATAAGGAGCGGCACTTGCAGGCTTTTGAGCAGATCTAAAATTAATGAGCGCGATCCGACATCGAGCGCGGTGGTCGGCTCATCGGCGATTAACAGATTGGGAGCGGTGCTTAGCGCAACCGCAATCGAGACGCGCTGCTTTTCGCCGCCCGAAAGTTCGTGAGGATATTTATTGTACCAATGCCCTGTCGCCGGCAATCCTACCTGGCCGATCAGCTGCAAAGCTTTTGCTTTATCCTTAAGCATTTCGTTGATTTGCTTGCCAATGCGCATGGTCGGGTTGAGCGAAGTTGAGGAATCCTGAAATATATAACCGATCCGCATGGGGTCTTTGTGAAACAGGATGTCGCCAAAAAGGCGGCGGCGGGGAAGAGAGAGGTTTTTTAAAAGCGCTTGCGCCGTTACCGTTTTGCCGCAGCCCGATTCGCCTACTATCCCTAAAATGTCATTATCATACATGGAAAAAGAAATGTTGCGGCAGACGGTCGCCTCTTCCTTTTTATTTTGAAAACAGATCGAAAGGTTTTTAACTTCAAGCAGCAGTTTCACGGCATCTTCCTCGGATTAAATGCCTCTTGCATCCCTTCGCCGATCAAATGAAACGAGAGCATGGTTAAAACAATCAACAGCCCCGGAAAAAAAAGACGCCACGGATAATAGCGCATGGCCGGAAGCGAGTCATTGATCATGACGCCCCAGCTGGCTACCGGCGCCTGTACTCCCAATCCTAAAAAACTCAAAAAAGCCTCCGAAAAGATGGCTACAGGAATGCTTAGCATCATGGTCGCCACAATGGGTCCGGCGGTATTCGGGATCAGATGCTTGAAAATAATGCGGCGGTATGAGGCGCCGGCAGCTTTGGCGGCATAGATGAAATCGGCTTCCTTGAGCTGCAGAATGTGGCTGCGCACAATGCGCGCCATGTTGATCCAGCCGGTGAGCGTTAACGCAATCAGAATGCTGGAGAGGCCGGGACCCAGCAGCACCATCAGTAAAATAACCGTTAACAAATAGGGGATGCCATGCAATACATCGGTGAGGCGCATCATGGTCTCTTCTATGATCCCTCCATAAATTCCGGCTACAGCCCCCCACGCGACGCCGATGATCAAATCAATAACCGCCGCGCAAATGCCCACAAAGAGCGAAATGCGTCCGCCCATCCACACTCTGGTAAAAACATCGCGCCCAAGCTCGTCAGAACCGAACCAAAAGCAGGGAGACGGAGACATGTTTTTAAGCTCCAGATGGATTTCATAATAGCTATATGAACTAAACAGCGGGCCGAAAAGACAAAAGAGGACAACGGCAAATAAAAGCAATGTGCCAAACAGCGCGCTTTTCTTGTAGGTAAATCCGATTAGAGCCCGCCTGGTGAACAAAAAACGGCCTTCAAAAATATTAAATAAAACCGACTTCATTCCGTTTTCCTGTGATTTTAATGCGAGGGTCGATCAACTTACAAATCAGGTCTACGGCAAATACTGTGATTACCAATACCAGACTGATGAAGAGGCAGAGCCCTAAAATTAATGAGTAATCGCGGTTGGAGATGCTTAGCACCATCCATTGACCCAGTCCCGGAATGCCAAAAATCTTTTCGATTACAAAGCTGCCCGTCAGAATGTAGGCCCCAACCGGCCCCAAGTAGGCTACAACCGGCAAGAGGGCGTTGCGCAGAGCGTGTTTCATAATTACTTTGCGCATCGACAGCCCTTTTATAAGAGCGGCGTTGATGTAGTTTTGAGAGAGAACCTCTTGCATGCTGGCTCTGGTTAATTTGGCGATAAAGGCCATCGGCATGGCCGAAAGCGACAATGCCGGCAGGATCGAGTGCCAAAAGCTCTCCCACCTGGCAACCGGCAGCCAGCCCAGTTTGATGGCAAAAATATATTGTAAAATGGTGGCCAAAAGAAAGCCGGGTATTGAAGAGCCGATAATCGATATGCCAATCACTCCATATTCGGGCCATTTGCCCTCTTTGGCCGCCGCGGCGCACCCCAAAAGGATGCCGGTAAAAAAGGCGATTGCAAGAGCCTCCAGTCCCAGCGCGGCTGAAATCGGCAGTCCACAACTGATAATGTCGCCGACCGTTCGTCCCTGGTAGACCAGCGAGGGGCCCAAGTTAAAAGTGACTACTTCTTTTAAGTACTTAAAGTATTGAATATAAAGAGGTTTATCCAGCCCGTAATGTGCGTATAAAGCTGAAAGAATCTCCGGCGGCAGCTCTTTTTCCTGCATGAAAGGGTCGCCGGGAATGGACTTCATTAAAACAAATGTCGTGCTCATGATAAGGAGCAGCGTTATTAACAAAATGGAAACTTTTTTTAAGAAAAAGCGCAGCATCGATATTTTTTCGCTATTTATGTTCTTGCGTAGTATAATAACTTCGGCTCTGGAGAAAAACAATGAAAAAAAAGATAAACTTTATATCGCTCGGCTGCGTGCGAAACCTCTCCGACAGCGAGGCGTTATTGGCCCGTTTGGTACAATTTGGGTTTGAACTGTCAAGCCGGGTCGAAACGGCCGATTTCCTGATTTGCAACACTTGCGGTTTTTTAAAGTCGGCAAGAGAGGAGGGCCTTATGGTTCTCTCCGATCTTTTTGCTCGCAAAAAAAAATCCGCCAAAGTGATTGCCATCGGCTGCATGATTCCTTTGCATCGCGAAATTCTGGAGCGGGAATTTCCGGATATTTATTGCGTAGATCCGTCGCAAACCGAAGATGGGCTTCTTTCCATATTGCTCTCCGGCAATAGGAGTGCGGCTATGCAAAATGTTGCCATCGACCGGGTTTTCGCAACGCCGCCGCACTATGCCTATCTGAAAATTGCCGACGGTTGCGCCAAGCGCTGCTCTTACTGTCTCATTCCCCAAATTAAAGGCCCGCTGCACAGCAAACCTCAAGATGCGGTAATTGAAGAGTTTCGCGCGCTTTTAAAAAAGGGCGTTAAGGAGATTATTCTGGTAGCGCAGGATTTAGGGGACTATGGCAAGGATTTCAACCAAAAGGGGGCGCTCTCCGATCTGCTGCGCCGTCTGCTGGCTATCCGGGGCGACTATTGGCTGCGCCTCTTATATTTGTATCCGGATGAGATCACCCCCGAGCTGCTCTCTATTATCAAGGCCGACCGGCGCGTTTGCCGCTATTTTGACATTCCCTTGCAGCATGTAAATAATGACATATTAAAAGCGATGGGCCGCAAGGTTGAGAGAAAGCAGATTGAACAGATTATCAAACAGATCAAGACCGAACTACCGGATGCCGTTTTGAGAACGACCTTTATTGTCGGCTTTCCCGGCGAAACCGACGCGCAGGCTGCTGAACTGCTCTCCTTTATCGGACAAGGGGATTTTGACCATATCGGGCTTTTTGCTTATTCCCGGGAAAAGGGAACGAAGGCGGCCGCCATGCCTGGTCAGATTAGCGCGGCTACTAAAAGAGCCCGCCTTAAAAAAGCAGAGCTGGCGGCCGAAAGCGCTGCAGAGCAAAAGGCACGGAGCTACCTTGGCCGGCAGATAGAGGCGGTAGTCGACGGCTATCATCCCGAGTCCGATCTGCTGCTAATAGCTCGGCATCAGGGGCAATGCCCTGAAGTCGATTCGCATATTATTATTAATGACATTAGTAGTATTCCGGAATTTGGTCGGCGTTATTTGCTTGAAATTACCGACGTCGTTGGATTTGACTTAGTTGCAAAAGTTGTAAATAATTAATTGATGACTGAATGTCTTTGTTGAAATTATTTAATTATCCTTGAGTTTTTAAGATGCTTGGTCATATTATTAGAAAAAAAAGGAG
>CAZCPS010000124.1:0-4138 GCA_964499895.1 uncultured bacterium
GTAAAATAAAATTGCAATTTAAATCACAGTGACCTAATTTCTTAGCCTAAAATAGGTGTTCCCATTTCTCTGCTAAATTTAATCAGTTTTCAGTTTCTAAAACCGGCGGCGGACAAAATCGATCTTTTAAGCCGGGGAGAAAACAGACGCCCGGCTCTGCCATCGCTGGTTTATAACCTCACCGAACAAATCCGGGAAAAATCGACCGCCTTCTGCGGCTTTTACTGCCGCGAAGAGCAGATCGATTTGATTGTCGCCAACTTGCGCAAACGCCAGGTTGCCCATCTAATTATCGTAGGCCCGCCGGGCATCGGCAAAACCGCCATTATTTACGAAATAGCCCGGCGCGCCGCTAGGGACCCTGCCCATCCGCTCCACTCTAAAGAAATACTTATGCTAAAAAACCAGGAATTGATCGCCGCCGGCGGGTTGCAGCGCATCATTCAGACTATTACACTGGGCAGCATGCAAGCAAGGCTTTCGAAGGTGGTCGACTTTTTAGAGCAGCATCCCAATAAATATGTGCTGGCAGTCGATGAGCTGCAAGACCTTATCTATCTTGACCAAAATGGCATGGCCGCCCTGTCTGTACTCAAGACGCCGCTTGCTTCAGGAAAATTTTCCCTGATCGGCACGACCACCGACCAAAAAGTCATAACGCGCATCTTCGAAGAGCAGGCGATGGAACGACGACTGACGCTCTTTCCGATGAAGCCGCCCTCCTTGCAAGAGACCATCGAAATCTTGAAACAGATACAAACCGAAGTCGAGCGCCATTATGGCGCGCTGATCGACGAAGAGGCGCTCACTGCCGTTACTGTACTCAGCGACCATTTTCAAAAGGGCTGTCTGCCGGCCAAGGCTATCAATACCCTTGATTTGATCTCGGCCAAGGCAAAACCATCGGACACCATTTATCATGTTTGTGTCGAGGCGGTCTTGCAGCATTTCTCCCAAACTCAGAGACAGAATATTTCCGACTTAAAGCGTTTTTATCAGGAGGCTAGCATTCAATTGCAAGACTCCAACCGGCTTTATCGCAAATATTTCAGAACACTTAAAACAAACAGGGCTTCCTTCTCCGGCTACGCCGAGCCGCTCAATTGCGCCGCCGAATTATTCTGCTCGGAGAGACAGGTTGGAGCGCTATTGATCGGCCCATCGAAAACCATCCGGAATGCCTTTGCCGCCGATCTGGCAGCCATGCTAAAGCCGCAGGGTAAAGCAATAATCAGCTGTAATTTTCACAAACTTCTTGAGTTATCCATGGGAAGCGAGGATACCTGCAACATGGAACAAAAAATCCATGATCTGCTCGAGGAAGCCTCGCAAAGCTCTTTCCCTGTTATCCTCTACTTTACAGAAGCCTCCTCTTTATTGGAAAAACTGCAAAATCCCCATTTAACGCCTGCCCTGCCCGTTAATAAAAACACCGCTGAAGAGCTTTCCTCAGCCCTAAGCAGACTGCTGCAGAACCGCAGCGAGGAAGAAGAAATGGCGCCGGCCATGGTTTCCGAGGCAAAAGGCTCTTTTGACCACCCCCTGATTGCCCCCCTCCTCGATGCTGTTAAAAACAAAAAAATAAATTTTTTGCTGCAATGCGAGGCGGGCATCGAAACGGCACTGCTGGACAAGCACGGTTTTCTTGCTAAACGCGTTCTGCTCCAACTACCGGCTTTCCCGTTCAAGAAATCTCTTGGCTTTTTTAGACATTATATTGCCAACCTTGCGGCGGACTTTAACATTGAAGAGGGCTTTGAATCTATAATGCTCTATTTTTCCGACTATTTTTTTCCGCACGAAAACAATATCGATCTCGCCGCTTTTATCTGCCGGCAAATCCTTAAGAAAAAACTGCGGCTGCATAATAGAGAGCTTACCCATGACGATGCAGTCGAATATTTTAAAATTTATACGGCAGCGCAGCATCCAACCGTAATCTGGGATCAGCTGTTCAAGCTGGCCTCTTCCTTTGATGCTCCTGTACAATTGCATCAGGATTTTATCCGGCAGGAGCCCGGCTCGCACCGCCTGCAGACTATGCTGCAGGCCAAACTCAAAAATTACACCAAGACAAACAGGCTCCTCTTTTTAACAACAAACGATAACGCCATGCAGAACCGGCTGCGAACGGGCCTGGTTAATGAAGGACTTTTAATTGCAACGCATCGCAAAGCATGCGTTTTAACCGAGTCTTTAGAACTGCTGGATCACTTGGCCGAAGGACAGCAAAAACAGCTGGTGAATGAAGCCTTTGAACAGATTTTTGGCCAAATATCAGAGCCGCCCTATCTGGTCATTACTGAAGACCAGCTTCCCTTAAACCGGATCGTGCTCAAAAAAATTGAAGCGCTGCACGATAGCGCTCTGATTTTTCCGCTCTTTATAATAGACAAGGGTAATTATGAAAAAACCTGCAAACAGATTTCTGCCGAAAAAAAACATAAGACTTCCAAAATGCGCATTATAGAAGTTGCCGTGGGCATTAACGATCCGGCAGCGGAGTTGCAAGGTGATGTTTTTCCCTTTAACCGACCTTATGCGGAGTTCAATCTTACAGAGGAAGAATGTCTTTTTATGATGGAACAAAATCGTCTGCGCCCCATCTCGCAGGCCTCCGCCTCTTTTTCATGGTTTTTTGGCAAAAAAAGCACCGTTTTGATGTTCCAAAAACCGGTTTGAATTATTTTCTAGATAAATTTCTCATAGTCTATTAAAAAGAAGTTTTAGAAATAATAAGGAGGAATCGCATGAATTTCGTACGCTGGCTTGGAGAACTTTCATCTAAAGATGTACCGCTTGTTGGGGGTAAAAACGCTTCACTGGGAGAAATGATCGGCACTCTTCGCAAAAAAGGAATTCAGGTGCCGGGCGGATTTGCCACCACCGCGAACGCCTATTGGGAATTTTTAGAAATCAACAATCTAAAAAAGAATATCGAAGTGTATATCTCCGCACTGAAAAAAGGATCCAAGCCGCTGGAAACGGTAGGACTGGCCATTCGCGATATGATCTTGCATGCCGATTTTTCCGAAGATTTTGTAAAAGAAATTACCGCAGCTTATAAAGAGTTGGGCCGCCGCCATAAGACAGCTCTGCCGCATGTAGCCGTCCGCAGCAGCGCAACAGCCGAGGATCTGCCTGAAGCCAGTTTCGCGGGGCAACAGGAATCCTATTTGAACATCAGCGGCATAGAAGATCTTTTAGACTCTATCCGCAAATGCTACGCCTCGCTATTTACCGATCGCGCCATTAGCTACCGCGAAGAACAAAACTTCGATCACACCTCGATTGCCCTTTCCTGTGGCATTCAAAAAATGGTGCGAGCCGACAAAGCCGGCTCAGGCGTTATGTTTACGCTCGATCCGGAAAGCGGTTTTCGCAATGTCATCGTCATTAACGCGGCTTACGGACTGGGCGAAAATGTGGTGCAAGGCACCATTATGCCGGATGAATATGTAGTCTTCAAACCGCTCATCGGCCATAAAGGCGTTATGCCGATCATCGAAAAACGAAAAGGCTTAAAACAGAAAAAATTAATCTATTCCAAAGATACCAGAGCCACCACCAAAAACATTACGACATCGGATGCCGAACGCCGCTCTTTTGTGCTGACCGATGAAGAAATCCTTAAATTGGCCAAGTGGGGAAATCTCATTGAAAAACACTATAAAATGCCGATGGATATGGAATGGGCCAAAGACGGGCTGGATAATGAATTGTATATTGTACAGGCACGGCCGGAGACAGTGCAGTCGCAGATCAAAGCCGGGACTTTTAAAACATTTAAATTAAAGGAAAAAGGCACAAAACTGATCGAAGGACTGGCCATTGGCGAAGCGATCGCCGTCGGCAAGGCGCAGGTCATTAAAGATGTTCATGAAATCGCCCAATTTAAAGCCGGCTCGATCCTCGTTACCACAACTACTTCACCCGACTGGGTGCCGATCATGAAGAAAGCCGCCGGCATCATTACCGACCAGGGCGGCCGCACCTCCCACGCGGCGATCGTCAGTCGCGAGCTGGGCGTACCGGCCATTGTCGGCACCGGCCATGCTACCAAAATCTTAAAGAAAAACCCCGACATCACCCTCTCCTGCGCCGAAGGGGACATCGGCATCGTTTACGAAGGCAAGCT
>CAZCPS010000125.1:0-4118 GCA_964499895.1 uncultured bacterium
TGTCCGGGTTCGGAACGAACCACGAGAGGAAGCGTAAGCTTCCGTCAGGAATCCCCATGTCTAAAGACAGGGGAGGTTCAAGAGGTTAAATTTCTAATTGTATGCTGGTAAATGTTAAAGAAGAAGCATTGGTTTTGGTGATCGAGTAAAAGGCAGACATAAGGGTGGCATACGCTAGAAGCTCTGGCTATGACGCGAAAGAAGTGGTTTTGTTCGTAAATTTTGTCATTAAAGTCACTTTTGAGTGCGGAAGAAGGGATGAAGTTGATCCAGTTTCCGACGGAAAAATGCTCTTGAATAATTTTAGAATAATACATGGTATACCTTGGCAAGAGAAAGACATTAAGTATATTAGAGAAGGGGATTTATTACTATTAATTTTTGAAAAATATGGGTGCCGGAGGCCTTTGATGCGATAAAGAAAAGCTGATGCTAAAAGGACTGGCTTCCTGCGCGCGGCTAATGAAGCATGGGCGGGAAGATGTGGGCAAACAGGGAATGCCAAGCAGGTTAAATGCGCGAGAGACCGGTGCTTCCGATATGGGAGAGATGCGGAGAATCCTGCAGGGTCAAAAGCAGCAGGGGGTTAGTCCAGGAGAACAATTGGGGAAACGCATTTCCGGCAGGCTGCTAAATGAATGAGTTGATCTTACGGATGGTGATGTGCTCATAAAATTCTTCTATCCGAAAAAATGTCTTTTTCGGCGTGGTTTTTTCTTTTTGGAGATGGCGGCGGTTTTTCTGGCATAGGCAACTTCGTGCAGATTTTCGATAGCTAAAAAGGCGGTGGGGTCTTCATTTAGCACTAGTTCTTTTAATTCGGCCAGATCGAGCCGTTCGACGATGACATATAAAATGTGGCGGCTTTCGCCGGAAAATCCACCGATGCCGGGGATGATGGTGAGGCCAAGGCCCAGTTCGAGGGTGATGAGCTTGGTAACTTTATCGGGTTTAGAGGTCATGATGAGCACGGATTTCACCTCTTCGAAGCCGGCGATCACCATATCCATGGTTTTGAAAGCTACGAAGTAAGTCATAAGCGACTGGAGGGCGATATGCCAGTTGTGGAAGAGCAGGCCATAGAATGCGAAAATAAAAATATTAATAAAGAGGATAATTTGGCCGACGGTGTAGCCGAGTTTGCGATTGATAATGATGGCTAAAATTTCGGTGCCGTCGGTGCAGCCGCCGCTGCGGATCATCAGTCCGACGCCGGCGCCTAAAATAACGCCGCCGAAGACGATGATTTCAAGGGTATCGGCCTGAAAAGAGGTGACATTCTGGAGCAGGGCGAGGAAGGCGGCGAAGAAGAGCACGGCGGCGAGCATATGGATTACGAAGGTCTTGCGGATGAACTTGTAGGCTAGATAAAGGAAAGGCAGATTGATAACGATAAGGAAGTAAGAGAGGTATTGATAGCCGAAGAGCCGGCCTAAGATCAGAGAGATGCCGATTACGCCGCCGTCGATCAAGTGGTTGGGCAATAAAAAGATGCGGATGGAAAGGGCGGCGAGCAGCGCGCCGAAAGCGATAAGCGCGAAGCCGGTGGCATGGTGGTAAAAAAATCTGAAATTGATAAGTTTTTTAGCAGGCATAAAATTTAAAAGGGGTAACGCGGGAGACGGGATTTGAACCCGCAACTTCCGGCGTGACAGGCCGGTGCTCTAACCAATTGAACTACTCCCGCACAAAATATTTTGGTGTCACAAGCTGGGCGCAAAAGGACTCGAACCTATGACCACCTGCGTGTAAAGCAGGCGCTCTACCAACTGAGCTACACGCCCAAATAATAAGAATTAAGGATAGCTAAGCATAGCATTTCTTACAAGTGCTTTTATACCGAAGCAACCTGAAGAATCGGTTTTGGGCAATTTCAAAGCTGCTGAAAATCCGATTCTTCAGGTTGTTTCGGTATTCAGCTCTTCAAAAATTCTTTCGAAGGTGGAACTGTGGTCTTGGAGCATTTTATGATCGGTCAGCTGGCTAATGTGGATTGGGACAGCGGTGATATAATTTTGTTTGAGCAGGGCGATGTCGCTGGCGGCATCTTCGTCGTGGGTCGATTCTTTACTGCCGAGCCAATAATACTTGTAGCCGGAGGGGTTGGTGCGTTTATCGGGTTGTTCCATATGGTAGGTTTTTCCTTGAGAGGCCAATTTTATGCCGGCGATAATTTCGTGGCAATTATGCGGGAAGGTGACATTGATAATGGTGCCGTGGGGCGGTTGATTTTCGATAAAATATTTGATGATGGGGAAGATGTATTTTTCGGTGGGATCATAAACGGTATTTTGGTAGTTCTCGCAGGAGAAAGCGATGCCGGGGATGCCGCGCAGGGCGCCTTCGATGGTGCCGCCGATGGTGCCGCTATATAAGACATTGCGGCCGGCGTTGCTGCCTTTGTTGATGCCGGAGAGGATTAAATCGGGCTGCGCATCGTTTAAGATAACGCTAAGGCCGAGTTTAACGCAGTCGGCGGGGGTGCCGTTGACGCACCAGGCGGGGGTAATTTGGTCATGCCATTTATGCGGCATGATCCAGAGAGGTTTGCCCATGGTAGTGGCGAGGCCGGAACCTGACTTTTCGGAATGGGGAGCAACAATGTAGGTATCGCAGTGGTCTTTTACGGCATTCCACAAATGAAAAATGCCGGGTGCGGAGATACCGTCATCGTTAGTGATTAATACGACAGGTTTGGTTTTCATGAGATTTCCTCTGGGGATTATTTAATGTGAGTATATTGGCAAACGGGTATCTTTTCAAGTATTGAGGGCTTTTTTAGAGCCATATAGCAAACCGGCCGAGGCGAGGTTGTTTTGAGCGGAGGGGAAGTCGTCTTGCAGCTTTGCGATGATAGCTTTGATTACTTTGCGGCTGCTATCCTTGTCTTTTGGGCAGATGGAGGGAATGATCTCAATCCGGCATAGGCTGATAAAATTTAATATATCCGCCTTGGCGATGTAGATTAGGGGGCGGATGATGGTGATGCCGTAGTTATGCATTTTGATTTTGGGAAGGATGGCGGCGCATTCGCCCTTATGCAAGATATTAAGGAGGAAGGTTTCGGCGTTATCATCGCGGTGGTGGCCGAAGGCGACGCAAGAGGCTCCCTGTTTTTTAGCTTCCTCAAAAATAATTTTGCGCCTTGCTCTGGAGCAGCGGTAGCATTCCAGTTTATTCAGCTCTAAATCCATATATTTAATAATTAGAGGAATTTGGAGTCTTTCGCATAAATCTTGCATGAATAAGATAAGGCTTTCGTTGGGGAGAGCTCTATTTTCCACATGGATAGCGAAGGGATTAAAGGGGATAAAGCCCTTGCCGGAGATGGCATTTAGTAATAGGAGGAGGGCGATGCTGTCGGCGCCGCCGCTTAGGGCTACGCAGATGGGCGGATTTTCTGCCAAATTAAAATCGAAGAGGGCTTTACGGCAAGTGCTTTCGAGTTTTTTGCCAAGAGTGGTCCATGGGGGCGATAGAATTTGCATGGCATAATTTTACGATAAAGGCATCAAGCGGGTCAAGCCGGAAGATTTTTATATTTGGAACTCTATTGGTTGGAACAGTGCTGGACATTCGGAAAAAAATCGGGTATTTTAGTTATTAAAAATTATGAGGAAACGAATGGAAAAGGTTGGCCGCAATGATCCTTGTCCGTGTGGATCGGGCAAGAAATTCAAAAAATGTTGTGCAGACAAGATGAACAACAGGTTTATGGCTCATAAGATAGAGGGTTCGTCATTAACATCGAGGATAACGCAAGCGACAAGCGGCATTACCACTTTTTTCAAAGATAAGATGGTGACGAATATTACGGCTACGAAGGGGCTGGGAGCGAAGGAACAGGATTTTCAGCCGGTAGGGCTGGAGGAATTTGAGAAGAGTGATAAGGAGCTTTCGATGCCGCAGGAACCTCTTGAGGCGATTCCCGCGCCTGAGGAAACCGCTACCGAGGGTGTCAGTAAAATTGAGATAGAGCCGGTAGAAAATGAATCTGAACCGAAAGAAGAAAATTCTTGAGATTTAGCGGCGATTTGTTAATAATTGATCATTTACTGGTTTTGCTGGAGTAGCTCAGCTGGTAGAGCGCCCGATTTGTAATCGGATGGTTGAAGGTT
>CAZCPS010000126.1:0-2023 GCA_964499895.1 uncultured bacterium
GCCGGCTACACTATTAACTTTAACAATGTGGGCATTACCGAGTATCTGCGTTTTATCAGTAAAATTTGCGACTGCAACTTTATTTATGATAACAACGAAATGAACTTTAATGTCACCGTAGTGTCGCAAGCGCCGCAGAAAAAAGAAGATATAATGAGCTCCCTGATTCAGATTCTGAGAGTTCACGGTTTTTCACTGCTCGATCAAGACGGCAGCCTTACAATTCATCGCAATACCAATGTTAGACAAATCGCCAAAATTATTACCGATCGTCTGGCTCTCGAACAGGAAAAGGGCCCGATTGTAACCAGCGTCTTTTCGATCCGAAGCGCCAATCCGGAAGCAATTGCCGGCATCATAAAACCGCTAGTCTCCGCCGAAGCGCTGGTAGAAGTGCTGCCGGGATCCAGACAGCTGATCATCACGGATATTACCACCAATGTAGTCAAAGTCGCGCAGTTAATCGAAAGCCTGGAGACGCCTCACAGCGGCATGGAAATCAAAATTTACGAGTCCAAATCAACAAGACTTGTCGAATTTTGCGATCTGGCCGCCAAGATCATGGAACCGCTGGCAGAAGGCGAAACGCTCAAAATCATTCCCCAAATAGAAACGAACAATGTTTTCGTCATAGCATCAAAGGCTTTGGCGGATAAAACAATCAGCGTACTTAAACAGATCGATATACCGGCTAAACAGGCTATCGCCGAAAATGTTTTTATCTACCGGATCAAAAGCATGCCGGCCGAAAAACTGGGAAAAGCGCTTGAGTCCATGGCCTTATCGCTATCGGAGTCCGGCTATAGCGAAACCAATCTTTTGCAAACGATCAAAGGCGTCAAATACATTAAAGAGACCAACAGCCTCTTTTTTAGCGGATCAAACGCATCAATCCAAAAAATCCAGGAAATGATCGCCGCTGTAGACCAGCAGGAAGCCGAATCCAAGGATTTAGGCAAAACCAATTTCTATGTCTACAAGATTATAAACAGCACACCCCAAAAATTAATCAACCTTTTAAACGAATTGGTGAATAGCCTTGGCGATGAAAACGCCCAAAAGGCTGACCTGATCAAGACCGTCCGCAGCGTCAAGTACATTAAAGATAACGATGTGCTGCTTTTTTCCGGACACGATTCTTCGCTTAATTACCTAAAAGAACTTTTACCCACTTTCGACGGTGCGGCTCCCGAGAGTGCCGCACAGACCTTTTTTTATAAACCGGTCTTTTTGACAGCGCACGAAATGCTCGACATGCTAAAAGACATCCGCAAAAACATGGAAGAGACTAAAACAGCCAGCCCGACTCTTTTAAAAACGCTCTCCGCCGCCAAAGTCATGAAGATTACCGGTCAGATCGCATTTGTCGGTACTGCCGAAAATATTGACCGCACAAAGCAGCTTCTTGCCGATGTCGATATCGAACATGCTCTAAAAGCACCCAAAGAAAGTTTTATCATCGTTTCCGTCGCGGCAGAGCATGAAGAAGTGGAAAAATATTTAAATAGCATCGCCCAAAATCTGTCGTCATCAAAACCCGATGACGCGCCTATACTGCAAGTCCTTTCCGGCCGCAAGTGGCTGCCGCAATCGAATTCATTTATGTTTTCAGGCAATGAGGAAGCTCTCGAAAAAATCCGGCAAATCATTACCGCTTTTTCACAAGGCAAGCCCCAAATGCCCGATAAAGAAAGCTACCGGCTGATCACCATCAAAAACGCCTCTGAGGCTGCCGCGAACAAATACCTCGACAACATCGCCCAAAATTTAAGCGCCTCCAAGCTGGATGAAAGACCCCTCGTCGAAGCTCTTAGAAGCCGCAAATGGGTGCCCGAATCAAACTCCTTTATGTTTACCGGTCAGGAAACCGCGCTGGAACAAATCACCAAACTCCTAACTGCTTTTGATGCCGAGGGGCCCAAAACCGAGATCGCAAAAGAAAGCTACCGGCTGATCACCATCAAAAACGCCTCTGAGGCTGCCGCGAACAAATACCTCGACAACATCGCCCAAAATTTAAGCG
>CAZCPS010000126.1:2123-4093 GCA_964499895.1 uncultured bacterium
GCTGCCCGCTATTTAAACAATGTAGTGCAAAACCTTAGCATCTCAAAAAGCGGCGACCAGGATTTGATCGCGGCCATCAAGTCGCGCAAATGGGTTCCTGAATCCCGTTCATTCATGTTTACCGGACCTGTGCCCGCTTTAGAGCAAATTAAGAATCTGCTCGCCCAAATCGATGTCGGCGGCGACAGAGCTACCCCCGATCTGGAAGGCTACGCGATAATCAAGCTTGGCAATGTTTCTCCCAAAGCCGCCAATACCTATTTGGACAAGATCGCGCAAAACTTGAATGCAGACAATCCCACGGAAGCCCAGCTTATCGACTCGATCAAAGGACGCAAATGGGTTGATGAAGCTAATTCTTTTATGTTCAATGGCAATAAAGCGGCGCTCGATCAAGTCAAATTTTTGCTTTCCGAATTTGACATTTCAGGTTCGGCCGCCGAAAAAGAGGCCATGAAAAATCATCTCCTCTTCCATGTTTCCTATGCTTCGGAGCAAATTACCGATAAATACCTCGACAGCCTGATTAAAAATTTACAGACAAGCGGCGGTGACACCTCTTTGCTGGATGCGCTAAAAAGTAAAAAGTGGGTGAGCGAATCAAACTCTTTTATGTTCTTCGGCTCCCAAACGGCTCTCGATAACATTAAGGGCATTCTTACCGAATTTGATACGGAGGGCTACCATAAACTCGTCAAACCGGCCGAAAGCAGCTACATCATTATTCCGCTCAGCAAAGCTTCCGGCAAAGCGGCCAATAAGTTTTTGGACGACATTCTAAAAAATCTCAGCGGGGCCGGTTCCGATGAAACAATGCTGATCGACGCCATTAAATCCCGCAAATGGATGGAAGAGTCAAACAGCTTCATGTTTACCGGCAATAAGACGGCCTTAGAACAAATCAAAGTTATTGTCGCTGATTTTGACACGGAAAGCCATGCCGAAAAAACCGTCCGGGAACCTTCTAAAAGTTATATCCTGCTGCCGCTTACGAAAGGCAGCCGGCACACCGCTGAACAATATCTGGATAATATCGCCAAGAACCTGCTGGCGCACAAAGGCGCCGATTTACCGCTGATTGAAACACTCTCCAGCCGCAAGTGGATCCCTGAAACTAAATCTTTTATGTTCACCGGCCCCCAAACGGATCTCGAGCAAATCCAAAAGATGCTTGCTGAATTTGAATCGCAGCAGACGACCGAAGCGCAGACCACCTATCTAATGATCGCGCTGGAACAGACATCGGGCATTATCGTCGAAGAACAAATGGAAGGCTTGGCCAAAAAGCTCAAAGGCCAAAAGGTCCAAAACACAGATTTAATCGCCGTCATAGAAAATATTAAATGGATTAAAGAGACCAACTCGCTTTTGCTTACCGGCCCGCAAAAGGCGCTCGAGGAAGCCTCGGCAATCATTAAAGACTATGATGTCGCGGCCGGAAAATTTAAACAGGAGCCTGAAGAGTTCTTTATCTATCGCCCCGAATATATGCCCGCCGGACTACTGAAAAAAACGCTGGGAGACATTGCGCAGAGCTTCAAACGCGACTCGCTTGTAAGTCCCCAGCTAATCTATACCCTGCTCAATGTCAAGTCTATTGATTCCAACAAATCACTGCTCTTCACGGGCTCTAAAGATACAATCGGCCGTCTCCAGAACATGATCAAAAGCATCGACATACAGGCCGCGGCGCTAGAAGGCATGATCCGAAGCGAAGAGGGCGGCACCTTCCTCTCCTATGAAATCCGATCGCCCAATCCCGAAAAAGTTTTAAATTCGCTGCAATCGATCATCGATAGCCTTAAAAAACTGCAGTCCTCCAATCCGGCCTTTTTGCAAACGCTCGAGAGCATGCGCTACATGCCCGATACGCAAACGATCATCTTTTCCGGACCGCCCGCCGAATTAAAGCAGCTGCAAAATCTGTTAGCCAAGATTGACATTAAGCAGAAGGATAGAAAAGACGGGCC
>CAZCPS010000127.1:0-3991 GCA_964499895.1 uncultured bacterium
CCGTATTGATAAAAGTTTCGGCCCTGGGAGCGGTTTCCGTATTGATAAAAGTTTCAGCCCTGGGGGCGGTTTCCGTATTGATAAAAGTTTCGGCCCTGGGGGCGGTTTCCGTATTGATAAAAGTTTCGGCCCTGGGAGCGGTTTCCGTATTGATAAAAGTTTCGGCCCTGGGAGCGGTTTCCGTATTGACAAATGTTTCAGCCCTGGGGGCGGTTTCCGTATTGATAAAAGTTTCGGCCCTGGGAGCGGTTTCCTTATTGACAAAAGTTTCGGCTTTAGGTGTGGTTTCCGTATTGACAAAAGTTTCGGCCGTGGGAGTGTTTTTTGCATTGAGGATGCCCGTTGCAAATGAGTCTATAATAGCTGATTTAAGCGTGGGCGGCAGTTTAAGGTTGTCGATAAATTCGTAAAAGGTTTTTTGTCCATCGCTGTCATCTTTTAATAGCGTTCCGGCCAATTTTATAAAGGTCAGTCCCATTTGCGGGTTTAAGAGATATATAGAGGTTAAAATGAAGGCTAGCTCAATCGGGGTTAATTGGGCAAAAAACTGTGAGGGATTTGAATCTGTTAATAGGGCATTTACTTCCGTAATGTAGTATAAAAGAACCTGGGGAGCAATAATGCCTAGAGTGGAAACTATTAGAGAGAGTTTTGTCTCGTCCAATTGGGGTAAAAGCAGGGAAGTCTTCGGATCATTTAACAGCTCCATGGTCTTAAGTACATAGAAGAGGCCAATTTCGGGCGCAATGATGCATAGAGTGGAAAGGAGAGCGGGCAGCTCGACTGGATCAAGTGTAGCAAAGAGCGGTACAAGATCTGAAAGCGAGGGCATAGCATTGTTTTCTACAATAAATTGTAGGACAAAAACATAGAATTCCTGCACCTTTTGGACCAGCTCCGGCTTTTGGGGTTCTTCCAAGCCTTTGTTTAGCTTGTAAGAAGCTATGGTGCTGTTAATCACATCGGTAAAGAGGTCCTTATTCTCTTGAATTTCCTGCAATATTTTTTTGTAAATATTTAAGCTGTCAGGGTCATGTGTGTCGAGAGGTGAATATTTGTAAGTGGTAGAATTGACCCAGGCAATAAAGACAGGGGGAGGCGGCGGAGTCCAAGCGGGTTTTTCCGTAAATTCGGGCTCGATTTCGAGTGTCTCTTCAGGAAGTGTGAAGTCGCCCAAGGCTTTGCAGTTTTCTATTAGTTCTAATACATGCATGCTGTTGAACGCATCGAGGCCGGAGGCGCCCGGAATTGGAGTCGAGCAGTAATATTTCTGCCCTGTGAGCATGTTGGATAAAAATTGTTGTTTGGTAATATGCCAGTAGTCGGGGTAATAGGCGTTATTGTCGGTTACGACAAATTTGAAGTTTCCCTGTACTCCGGAATTGATGTTTTGCCAGCGGGCGCTGATCACATTGTAGGGAGCCTGACTTTTAAAGATATCAACTAGTGTTTGAAAAGAGACATTATAAACATTGAAGGGTTGATTAGTGGGATTGCCAAAATTCCAGCTGCCATTGGGCATGGTAAAGATACAGCCGGCGGCTAAATTGGTAGATAGAAGTTGGGTTATCGTGGAATTCAGGCTGTCGCCAAAGGCGCACCATTCGCTCCAAAGGCTTTGGTCGAATCCTTCGGGGCAGACAGCGCCTGAGTAAAAAGTCGCTGTGAAAACATCTGCGGCGTCAGAAAATGCAAAAAAACTGTTAAATAGCGAATCTATAGCCGAAGGGTGCAAGGTGGCGCTTCCAAATTGTTGAGAAAAATCGTGAAGCTTGCTGAAAATATCATAAAAACTTGTTAAAGAGTCCAGTACGCTCTGGCGCATTTCATGAAATAGATGCAAGCTTGATATATTCAGCAAATTAGCAGCGGCCTCAGGATTTGTTGTAGTCAAATCGGGGGGAGGGGAATAGGTGGATCCGGTAATTGTATTTGTCATATTATAAGATATTCGCCCTTAAGTGTTTGTAATTAGGGATATTTTATTGTTTGCAATGTAAATATCCAACGCTTTTGCTATTAACAAAAAGCATGCCTTATTAGTATTATATCACATTTGTAATTATCTTTCAATAACAAAATATACCTAATGAAGTCGGATATATTAATTTTATAGCCAAAGATCTGTTTTTTTTTGTTTTATACTGAAATTATACCCAAACTCAAGGAGAGTATTATGAGTCCATTTTTAATTGACAGGCAGCGGCCGTCCTAACCTTGTTGTATTAACTTTTCCTGTTCTTCTTTTTTTCGCTAAGTCTTTGAAGCGAAAGTCTTTAATCGTTTGTTCTAAACGAAAGTAAATTTCCCCCTTTTTATTTTTTTGTTTTTAGTTTTTTTACTTGTTAATTATTCTTTTAGAGGTGTAATGTGTTGCAGTTTATTATATATTTTTTGAATTTAGTTGATTGTTTTTTTGGGGGTTATACCGAAGCAACCTGAAGAATCGGTTTTGGGCAAATTGCAGCGCTTTGAAGCCGCCGAAAATCCGATTCTTCAGGTTGTTTCGGTATAACCGCCAATTGGCATGTTAATCGTTATTTAGTAATAGGGTTGCTTTTGACGCTGATTTTGTATTCAGGGGTAGGCGGCGTAAAAAGGGTCGGCAAGATTTGCAGTTCGCTGATACCTTTCTTTTGGCGGCCTATTGCTCCCTCTGTTTTTGGTGATTGAGATATTCAGTGAGCCAGCCTAAAGAATAGAGGGTAAGCTCAAGACCTTTTTTTTCGGCTATTTCGCCGGTAGTAATGCCCTCTTTGAGATATTCAGATGCAGGTTTGATTGGCCTTGCCAGCAGAGCGTCCAATACGCGTGGGTCTTTTTCCGGTTGCCGGCCAATCCATATTGTCGCAACAAGAAAGGTTGTAACACGCTTGCAATGCAGCGTTTTTTCAAATTCGGCAATGGTCGGATCTCTTTCAAGATAGGCTTTTAACAAGTCTTTGATTTGATCATTGCTTGCCCCCAATAAACAGGATAGCCATCCAATGTCCTGAAACGAAAGATCCATGCTCGCTTCGGCCCAGTCGATCAGATAGATGTTGCCATCAGTTGCTATTAAAATGTTATTGGGATTGAAGTCGCCGCGGCTTTATGAGCTATAACTTCAGATTGTCTTCTCTCGAGCGCTTTTGTGTGGTCCATGAGCCGGAGTACATATCTTTTGTCTTTGACGCAAACTTCAAATAATTTGGAGCCGGACAGTCCGCCCAGCAATGGTTTAAAGCTGATGGTAGCAAGATCTTCCTGTGAGGCAACGGTCAGTAGAGCTTCTTGGATTGAATCAGCATAGATTTGGGGCATTTCCATTAAAATATTATTTTGTAAATGGAGTCGGCCCTCCGGAGCTTTATTTGCTAAAAAAAGCGTGCTGAAACAAAGAAGGAAAAATATAAGAACATTTTTGGGCTTCATATCTCTGTACTGGACAAAAATTGGTTAGTATAGAGGAAATCGAGCCAAAATCAAATCGAAGCGCAGCGATCCGTATTGCGCAGCCAATAGCCGAAGGCGCTATAGGCAAGCAAAAGGATCGATTTGATAAAGGCTCGTTTCCTCCATACAAGCAATTTTTGTCCAGTACAGAGGCTTCATATATAACCTTGATTAAGATGAAGGGAATAACAGTTTAACAATAGACGCAATTATTGACAATTAAAGGCTTTTTTATAATGTGCCGTTAAATTTCTTATTGGCAGACACTTGTGGCTTTTGTTGGCCAATTCGTAAATGGCATTTACAAATTGGCCAACATGTTATATATTAACTAAAAACTCAATAGAGAAGACTTATGATGATTCCGCGCAGTCTGGAGAAGAAAATCAGGGAAGCCGCCAACTTTTATCCTGTAATTGCTTTAACCGGACCCAGACAGTCAGGCAAAACTACTCTTGTAAAAGAGATTTTTAAAGAAAAGTACAAATACATCAACCTGGAAAACATCGAGCTTAGAACCTTTGCGAAAAACGATCCCCAGGCATTTTTAAAAGAT
>CAZCPS010000128.1:0-3980 GCA_964499895.1 uncultured bacterium
CGCGCGCCGCGATCTCCGGCACCACGCCGCCAAAGGCCGCATGCTCGCTCGTTTGCGAGCGAATGACATTGGAGCGGATTTTACCGCGTCCGTCCTCCAGCCGTTCGACCACGGCGGCGGCGGTTTCGTCGCAAGTCGTCTCGATTCCGAGCACTAGTGTCGTTTTGACGCTGTCCAAGTGACAGGAACTTACGGGAAGCGGCACTAGCATTGCTCCTCCAGATAGTCCCGCAGGATCAAAGCGGCGGCGGCGGAGTCTGAGAATTTGGCGCGTTTTTTTCGTGAAAACTGCATTTCGGCAAGGTTGCTTTCCGCCGCATAGGAAGTGAGTCTTTCGTCGCCGGTAATAACCGGCAAGTCAGTTTTTTTTCGTAATATTTCAATAAAGCTGTCGACAGTTTTGGCCATAGCGCCTTTTTGGTTATCGCCAAGATAAGGCATGCCGACGATGATCTTTTCGATTTCGGGAAAATAGGATTTTACTTCCCTGAGAATGTTGTCGACGGACATTTCCTGCGAGGCGCCGGCGGAAACCATTTTTAGGGGATGGGCCATTTTCTGAAGATTGTCGGTGATGGCCAGCCCAATTCTTTTAGTGCCATAGTCGATGCTCAGGATCCTCATTTGGCTCTCTCTTTTAGAGCAGCCTGAATAAAAGCTTTAAAGAGCGGGTGCGCGGCATCGGGCTTGGACTTGAACTCCGGGTGGAACTGTACGCCGACCATCCATGGGTGATCTTTAATTTCGGCAATTTCGCACAGGCATCCTTTTTCCAGAATGCCCGAAAAAAGGATGCCCTTTTCTTCCATGGCCTGCTTGTAGTTGTTGTTAAATTCATAGCGGTGGCGGTGGCGCTCGGAGATGAGTTTTTCTTTATAGGCTTTAAAGGCTTTGCTTTTTTCAACGAGGCGGCAGGGATAGGCGCCCAGGCGCATGGTGCCGCCGATATTTTTGACATTTTTTTGTTCTTGCAATAGAGCGATTATCGGATGTTTGGTTTCCGGATCAACTTCGGTTGAGGAGGCTCCTTGAAGCTCCAAAACATTGACAGCAAATTCCGAGAGCAAAACCTGCATGCCGAGGCAAATGCCGAAATAGGGCAGGCCATTTTCTCGGCAGAATTGCGCCGCTAGAATTTTTCCGTTCCAGCCTCTCGCGCCAAAGCCGCCCGGCACCAGGCAGCCGTTGCACTCTTTGAGCGCTTTTTTGGCTTCCTGCGCGTCGGTAATTTTTTCGGAATCAAATTTGTAGAGTTCCAGCTTTGCGCCGAAAGCGATCGCGCCGTGGTGGAGCGCTTCGAAAATAGATTTGTAGGCATCCTGGTGGTCGAGATATTTGCCGACGATGGCGATTTTGACGGTATCCTTGGGGTTAATAATAATATTAACCAGCTTTTTCCATGCGGTAATGTCAGCCGGTCCGCCTTTTAGCGCCAGTTTTTCGCAGATCATTTCGTCGATTTTTTGGCGATGGAGGTCGAGCGGCACTTCATAGATGCTGTTTTCCACATCGGGCTCGTCGATGACGGCCTCTTTTTTAACGTCGCAAAAGAGTGATATTTTAGCTTTGATGTCGGTAGAAAGGGGTTTTTCGCAGCGGCAGAGGATCATGTCGGGAATAATGCCGATCTGGCGCAGGGTTTGGACCGAGTGCTGCGTGGGTTTGGTCTTGACTTCGCCGGCGGCTTTCAGATAGGGGACATAGGTCAAATGGATATTCATGCAATCGTTTTGGCGCTCATGGCGAAACTGGCGGATGGCTTCCAGAAAGGGCAGGGATTCGATGTCGCCGACCGTGCCGCCGATTTCGACGAAGATGACATCCAGATTTTTTTGCTGTTCGGCGCACTGGAGAATGCGGCGCTTGATCTCGTTGGTAATGTGCGGAATGACCTGCACCGTACGGCCGAGGTAGATGCCCTTGCGCTCTTGCCTGATTACGGCGTCATAGATCTGACCGGAAGTGGCGTTGGAGTATTTGGAGAGGGGGGAGTTGGTGTAGCGGTAGTAATGGCCCAGATCGAGATCGGTCTCGGCGCCGTCGTCGGTAACATAGATTTCGCCATGTTGGAGCGGGTTCATGGTGCCGGGGTCGACATTTAAATAAGGATCAAGCTTGATCATGGCGATTTTGAGGCCTTTGGATTCTAAAAGTTTGGCGATTGAGGCGGCGGTAAGACCTTTGCCGAGCGACGAGACTACGCCGCCGGTTACAAAAATATATTTTATTGACATAGGTATTTTTCCACTTTGGCAATGTCCTCGGGGACATCGACGCCGAGCGGCGTCTCTTTTACAATTGCGATTTTTATTTTATAGCTGTTTTCGAGCGCTTTCAGCTGCTCCAAATCCTCAAGGCCCTGCAGAGGCGTGTCTTCCAGTTTGGCCAGCATTTTCAGGAAGGAGGGGCGGTAAGCGTAAATGCCGATGTGATGATAGTAGACCTTGACAGGTGTTTTTTGATAGGGGATCAGGGCGCGGCTGAAATAGAGGGCGTTTAAATTTTTATCAAACACGCATTTGACGGTATTGGGTGAAGCGGCTTCTTCTTCACTTATCGGGCAGACGGCAGTGGCCATTTGAGCGGTTTCATCACTATTTAAGGCCAGAACGACCGCTTCAATGGTTGCCTTCTCGATGCAGGGATGGTCGCCCTGGATGTTGACGATGCAAGTAGCGTTTGCCAGTTGGGGCTCATTTTCCAGAGCCTGAATAATGCGGGCGGTGCCGTTAAGAGCCGGGCCGGTCATAATGGCCTTGCCGCCGAACTCTTTTACATGTTCGGCGATGCGGGGATCGTCGGTGGCAACGAAAAGATCGTCAAAGAGGGCGCTTTCCAGCGAATTCTCATAGGTATGCTGTACCAGGCTTTTTTTTAAAATCTTGGCCAGCGCTTTACCGGGAAAACGGGAGCTGGCAAATCTTGAGGGGATAATACCGATAATCATCAAAACTCCTGTTTGTTTTTTTAGATTATACAGAGCAATGCAATAGAGCTCAAGAGCCGATCTTAAAGTTGCTTGAGTATAGTAATAATAATTTTAAATATCCATTATATACCCAAACCACTTCAAGATTTGGTTTTGGGCAATTTCAAAGCTGCAGAAAATCCGATTCTTCAGGTTGTTTCGGTATATTGCTGAATAAAATCATTTGTTAATATATAATCTTTTGTAAAAACGAGGTTTTATGTCTCTGAATCCTGTCTTACTGTTTTTTGATTATTCACATGATAGTGAATTGACAATTATTTCCAGGGGAGCCGGACTGATCGCCGGTGTGTCATGCATCAGAATAGCCACAGTCCTGCCTTTTACGCCGGTAATCAACGCGCTGGCCATTGCATTGCTTTTAGCCGCAACAGCGCTATTCATCTACGCGCCGCACTGGTATCAAAGCCGCCGGGCAAAAAATTCAATCAGCGCTCTACACAGAAACAAAGAACAGGAAATTATCTGTCGTTCCTTAAACGCTGCTCTCTCTAAATTAAAAGAGAGTCCGGATGACCAATCAGTTTTAGATGATGTGGAAAGAGCTACAACTTCACTAGACAGGCTACAGAAAGAATGCAACTTTTTACATTTCAAAAGAGCGAAGTGCAAGTCGTAAAGCGGTATGTTTGATCATTCAGCTCAAATAACGCAGAACCCATTTCGGCCTGTTTGCCATGGTAGAAGATTGTTTTCGTCTTCAGAAAAATCCAGTTCTCCGCTTTTTTCAAATTCAGCAAAATACTCATGCAACACATTTTTTGTTTCTATAATCTCGACTTTGTACATTTTTGAAGCATGATTTCTGCAAGCTTTTGACTTTCTATGACTTACCGCTTTTCCGGATGGCTTGATTCAAGCCTACCGCGGAAAGCGGTAAGTCATAGAAAATCAAGATCTTATTGAAATCAAAGCTTAAAAATGTACAAAGTCGAGATAATTTGTTGTTGTAATTCCTCTTTTGTATAATAGACACCGGGATATTTCTTCT
>CAZCPS010000129.1:0-3966 GCA_964499895.1 uncultured bacterium
GCTACTCCGTTTTAGAGGAGCAACCCTCTTTTTGCGCAATTATGTCATGTCGAGATTATGAAAAAGTTCGAAAAAATAGATTTAATAAAATTATATTTATAGTATATTGCCTATAGATGTCGATAATCTACCCAACTTAACCGGAGACTAAAATGTCCTTAACAAACAAAGCTTTATTGCTGGCTGCTGCTCTGGCATACCTGCCGGCTGCATATGCAGAAAACCGAGACAGCCCCTATTTACAGGGCCATAGCATCAACTCCAGGCATGGCGTCGGAAGCGCTTATAATGCTCCGGCCCGCTATGATGTCACAGGCGATTGCGATTTTACCATCAGCGGCAAGTACATCTTCTGGCAGGCGCGCCAGGGCGGCAACGATATCGCCATCCCCTATAACTGCACGACGGGCGACGGTGTTTTATATTTAAAAGGCAAGTACAAGCCCGGATTTAAAGTCGCTTTAGGTGTGGATGCCTGCCACGATGACTGGAAACTGGATGCCGAATACACATGGTTCTGCATGCATAAGAGCCGAAGCGTAACCAGCACGCCGCTTACCGGCTCATGGTCGCCAAGCTGGTTATATAATGATACCGGCTTCTTTACTACAGCCTATGGCAAGTGGAGTTTAAAAATGCATGTGGGCGATTTAATGCTCTCACGCCCCGCCTATATCGGCACGGCGCTTACCTTCAACACGCAAGTCGGCGGCCGCTTTTTCCTTATCAATCAAAAATATCGCGCAAGTTATCTCTATTCAAATACCTACGATTCGATATCAAAATCCACCAGCTGGGCCGTCGGACCCAGAGCTGTTTTAAACACTAACTGGATCTTTGGCGAAGGCTTTAGTTCCTATGCCAATCTGGGCGGTACGCTGGCTTATCAACAACTTAAAGGCAGCTTCGAATCATCCCATAGCAATCGTGAGACTATCGACAGTTATAATAAAAACAAAGTCGGTTACATCACTCCCGTTTTTGAAATGGGCGTAGGCCTGGCATGGGGATCCTATTTTGACGATAATGGATGCCACTTCAATATATTCGCAGGATATGATTTCAACTATTTCTGGAATCAAAATATTATGCGTCATATCAGAGACCAGCAGCTTGGCTCGGCACAAGACGGATCTTTCGGCAATTTAATGCTGCATGGACTTACCTGCGGCTTTAATTTTGAATTCTAGAAGTTCAAATTATCTTATACGGAGCGGAGAGACTTCATCTCCGCTTTTTTTTTGCAGCCAGTCACAGTTAAAATGCGAGCTTACTCCGTCAAACAGACTTTTAAATCTATCCAGCCAGATTTCAAAACCAAATAAATCCTCGGGATATCTATATAGCAATCCTTCAGAATTCATGCCTATCACCATGGATCTTTGCAACAAACAGCGGGCAAACTTATAACGCCACTCCAACTCCGTTTTTGCCAAGGCAAAAGAGAGCATCGCCCCCTTGGCCAAAAGCAGCCGCACTTCAAAGTCTTGCTCAACTCGCGAAATTTTCACTTCAAGCTCTTCTATAAATACAAAAAAAGGACGATTAAAATGAGCCACTTTTTTTGCGCGAAGCTTTAATAAAGCAGCGATTTTTCTAAATAAAAAAACTTTTATCTCCAATGGCCATGTATTAGATTGCGCAAGCGCTAAAAATTGGGCATAGTCGCAATGCATAGCAATTAAAGTCACCGCCCTGTCCGAAACCGGCCTATCAACTTGCATGCTGCCCATTTCTTTTGGGCTAATACCGGCAAAAACAGCCGTCATAACTTCGCAATTCTGATAGCCACCCAAGTTAAAGATCAGCGCCATTTTATCTGATATACGAAGCTTTCCCATCAAGCTAATAATATCGGCTGTCGCAATATGGCCCGAGAATAAAAATATAGACAGCTGTTGATTAAAAATGGCAGGGTTCAACCTCTCAATCAAATCTTCGCTTAACTCCGTCAAGGCTTGCGGTCTAGTGCACAAAATTTCCGCCAAGCAATTTTGAAAACACTTGTGAGCCAAAACACCTTCTATCTGAACTCTGTCAAAAACCGTCCAGCCATGCTTTGCCGCCAATTGGCCAATCTGCCAATCGGAAAACTGCACAAAATGGCTGCCTGGAATCTTTCTTAACTGCGCAATGGTAGCATCTTCAAATGTAATAAGGGCAACTTGCCGCCAAAAAGCCGACTCGCCCGATTTACACCATCGACTCTGTTCCATTACATATTGATCTCTGAAAGCTTCAGGGCAGTTTAAATACTCCGTTTTAAAATTTAGCATGCACTCTCCTACTGAAAATTAGATTAGAAAAGCATAAACTTTTCTTTATTTATTCTACAAGAAAAGTCTGCTCGAAAAGGCTGCAAGGACCCTTGACAAGCTTGTTATTCTTATTTAACAATTCCAGTTTAAGCTTATGCTTTCCCGAGTCCAAACCATAAATATAATAGGGAGCCCACTCCAATAGAATCTTGCTGATTTTTCCGTCGACAGTTACCCTTACCCGATAGCCATCTTCGGACAAAACACAATTGCTAAGATAAAAATCGAGCAGAATTGGATCTTTGCTCTTAAGCTCTATTTGTCCGGACGGTTCATTATATGTTAGAAAGGGCGCTTTCATATTTAGCGTTTTTTTAAGCTTCTTATTTTTTACATAAAAATAGTGCAAATCAAAGCAGCCCGGTTTTTTAAGACTTTCTCCGTAAGAACGGCATAAAAAGACCCGAACAAAGTGAAACCCGTCCTTAAGATCATAAGGAAGAGCGAAACGAAAAACATCCTCAAAGGGCTGGCCTTCCATGTCAAACGGCGAAAGACTGGGCCCCGTATTAATGACGCAGGGGTAATTATCAACTACCGCCCGGATGCTTTGCCCGTCATAGTAGTTACCGACTTCATCAGCCCGGTCAAATTCCATAATCACCCCGATCGGAAAGTTCATCACCCGGGTTTGCACTTCCACCCTGTTTTCCAAAATAGCGCCATTTTCCGGAAAAACCAGCGTTATAGAAGCGTTATCGCCTGAAGGCGTCGCTTCTACCTTAACAATCTGCACATCGACATCTGTAGCAAAGGCGCAAAAGGCAAACATTAATAGGGGCAAAACCGCGTAATTCTTCATAATAACTCTCGTTTTATTATTCCATAACACGAGCGCCATTATTTCTCAAACTAACCATTCAGCCAGCTTGCGGTTAACCCGCCACGAGTAGAGCATGGCAGCGTGGCCGACATTCCGGACTATGTACTCTTTTTCAGGGTTATTGCGCAAAATAGCCGAATCATAGGGCCGTACGAAAAGATCCATATAAGTGGCTATATGATAAAAATCCAGATCCAACCGGTAAAATATATCAGCATTGAGCACTTCAATAAGCCTTGATCCCGGCAGCATCTCCCTGCCACTCCGGCCCAAAGCAATGTGCGCCGCAACGGTGCCTTTAAGCGGCGAGGCAATCGTAATAATCTTCTTGACCGTTCCCTTTTTTGCCACTTCGGCGGCATAATAGGCGCTAACCAAGCCACCCAAAGAATAACCGACCAGAATCAGATCCTCTCTTTTATTTTCGGCGGCTATCTGTCTAGCCTTTTTAGCTATCCTATCCGCGTACTTCTCGATCGAATCAAAGAAAGGGCCCAAATGCACAGTATATATGGGGCCAATGCCCCGCTTTTGCAACAGGTTGCCATGAAAGACCCAAGCCGAATGGTTATTCAAATAGCCATGCACCAACAAAATCGGCGTGCCGCTTTTGTTTTTCTTCCATTCGTACTTCAAAAAAAAGGTTAAAGAGAGCAGGGCGTTAAGTATTATCGCTAAAGAATCGATAAGGATCGCCCACACCCAATGCATTGTTTCTATAAATGTGCTTTTGGTTATCATAAAACAGTCTCAATTATTGAATACCGAAACAACCTGAAGAATCGGATTTTCGGCGGCTTCAAAGCGTTGCAATTTACCTATCTT
>CAZCPS010000130.1:0-3937 GCA_964499895.1 uncultured bacterium
TCGATCTTAACCGGCTTAATATTAATAATATTGAGCCGGTTAAGATCGGCAAATTGCGTTGCTTTGAAGCAGCCGAAAACCAAATCTTGAAGTCCATTGGGTATGTATGCAAAAAAATTATTATGATCCTGTAAGAATAGAAAAGAAATGGCAAAAAATCTGGCTTGAAACGAAATCGTTCAAGTCTGAGATGGAAAATGACAAAACAAAATTTTATATACTAGATATGTTCCCATACCCTTCCGGCGCGGGGCTGCATGTCGGCCATGTAACCGGCTATACCGGAACGGATATTATCGCCAGGTATAAGAGGCAGCTGGGTTTTAATGTTTTGCATCCAATGGGTTGGGACAGCTTCGGATTGCCGGCGGAACAATATGCCATTCGCACCGGAACCCACCCGGCGAAAACGACGGCTAAAAATATCGAGACTTATCGCAACCAACTCCAAATGCTGGGCTTTAGCTATGACTGGGATCGCGAGATTGCCACAAGCGACGCTACCTATTACAAATGGACGCAGTTTCTGTTCACCAAATTTTTTGAATTGGGGCTGGCCTATGAGGCTGACATTTTCGTCAACTTTTGCCCCGCGCTCGGCACCGTGCTGGCCAATGAAGAAGTAGAAGATGGTAAATCGAAAGAGGGCGGCTATGCTGTTGAAAAACGGCCGCTTCGACAGTGGGTCTTGAAGATTACGGCATATGCCGACAGGCTACTGGATGACTTGCAAGAGCTTGATTGGCCCGACAGCTTGAAAAAGCTGCAGGTTAACTGGATCGGTAAAAGCGAAGGCGCCATGATCGATTTTAAAGTGAAGGGGACGGGTCTGAATGTTTCCGTTTTCACCACCCGGCCGGATACGATTTATGGCGTATCGTTCATTGCTCTGGCACCCGAGCATCCTTTGGCGTCAGGCCTGCTGGCCGGCGGCCGGAAAGAGGCTGCAACACTATATATTAAAGAAGCGGCTTCCAAAAGCGATCTGGAACGCACCGATCTGGCCAAAGAAAAAACGGGCGTCTTTACCGGCTCTTATGCCATTCATCCGATTACCGGCAAAGAGATCCCGATTTGGGTAGCCGATTTCGTTTTAACGGGCTATGGCACCGGCGCTGTGATGGCCGTTCCCGGACATGACGAGCGAGATTTTGAGTTTGCCGGCAAATTCAGGCTGCCGGTCACTTGCGTTATTAAACCGAATATCGAAGAGTCGGAAGAGAAGACCGAAATATTGGAAGGCGTGCGCTGCTGGACGCAAGATGGCGAGCTAATTAATTCCGCAGCCGAAAAGCTGTCGATCAATGGACTTGGCGTGGAAGAGGCCAAGGACCGGGTGATTAAATTCCTGGAAAAAGAAGGCTGCGGCAAAAAAGCTGTCAGTTATAAACTGCGCGACTGGCTATTTTCCAGGCAGCGTTACTGGGGAGAGCCGATCCCGATTTTGCATTTTGCCGATGGTTCCAAGCGCTCGCTGGAATTGGACGAATTACCCCTTTTGCCGCCTCCGCTTACGGATTACTCGCCCTCCTGCAACGGAGAAAGTCCGCTTGCCAAGGTGCCGGAATGGGTGGAGATCATCGATCCCAAGACGAGTAAAAAGGCCTTGCGTGAAACCAATACCATGCCGCAATGGGCCGGATCCTGCTGGTATTATCTGCGTTTTTGCGATCCCCATAACCAAAAGCAGGCATGGAGCACCGCCGCTGAAAACTATTGGCTGCCGGTAGACCTGTATGTCGGCGGAGCCGAGCACGCCGTCTTGCATTTGCTCTACGCCCGATTTTGGCATAAAGTTTTTTACGATTTGGGACTCGTCAAGACCAAAGAGCCCTTCAAAACCTACCGCTACCAGGGGCTCGTTACCGCGCCCTCTTACAAGCGCAAGGGCGGCGGCTATGTGGCAGCCTCCGATGTGGTGCAAAAGGAAGGCAAGTACTATTGCGCCAAGACAGGCGAAGAGTTGCTCTATCAAATCGAAAAAATGTCCAAATCCAAGCTTAACGGCGTTGCGCCGGATGAAATGGTGCAAGAATTCGGAGCGGACTCTCTGCGCTTATATGAGATGTTCATGGGGCCATTTGATAAGGAAAAGATCTGGAATACCGACGCCGCGGCCGGCTGCAAGCGCTTTTTAACCCGTTTTTATGACATGGTCATTTCAGACAAAGTTTGTTTGGAAGATAGCGAAGAGGGGTTAAAACTGGGTTTTCGTTTGGCCAAAAGCGTGCGCGAGGATATTGAGGCGATGCAGTTTAATACCGCGATTGCCAAGATGATGGAATTTATTAACGCTTTTACCAAACTGGATAAATATCCCAAAAGAGCCCTTAAAATAGCCGTGCAGGCACTATATCCTTTTGCGCCGCACATCGCTGAAGAGCTTTGGGAGTATTTGGGGGAATCCAATTTAACCTATGCGCCTTTAATGAAAATAGAGGAAAAATATCTTTTCGATGAGATTATTACTTATGTCGTGCAGGTTAACGGTAAATTCCGCGGCAGTTTTAAACTGCCCCTTGATATGCCTAAAGAGGAATTGCTGTCGTTCGCAAAAAAGCAGCCCCAAATCGAAAGACATCTATCAGGCCCGCTTCTCAATGTATTTTTTGTGCCGAACAAGCTCTTGAATATTGTTGTAGGCAGTTAATATGTATGATTTGGCCTTGCTGCTCTATGTTCTTTGCGCTTTGCCCAAATTTTTATATGACTTGCTTTTTTTTAAAAAATACCGCAGCAGCATAAAACAAAGGCTCGGCATAGGGCTCAAGACTTTTTCGGATAAAACAATCTGGGTGCATGCCGTATCGGTTGGCGAGATTAGAGCGTCAAGGCATCTGATCGCTGCTATCGCGAAAAAAAAAGGTAATAAAAAACTGATTGTCTCGACGACCACCGAAACCGGCCGGCAGGAAGCGCAGCGATTGCTGCCGGCCGATGAGTTTATCTATTTGCCGCTTGATTTTTCATTTTTGATCAAACGGGCGTTAAAAAAGATCAACCCTGAGATATTGATCTTTATCGAAAGCGACTTTTGGCACAATTTGCTGCGCCTCTCCAAAAAGAGCGGCTGTTTTACGGCGCTTGTCAGCGCAAAGATTTCCGAAAGGTCTTATGGCCGTTTTATGCTGGCCCCTTTTTTTAGTAAGCGGCTCTTTGCCGATCTGGATTTAATCCTGCCGCAAAACGAAACCTATAAAGAACGGTTTCTCAATTTAAGAGCCGAGCCTGATCGCGTACAAGTGGCGGGTAACCTGAAATATGATAACCTGGAGAGTCCGCTTTCTTTAGATGAAAAGAGAGGCTACCTGCAAGATTTGGCTATTCGGCCGGATGATTTTGTGATTGCGGTGGGATCGACCCATTTTCCGGAGGAAGAGGCGCTAATCGGCGTTTTTAAAAGGATCTGGCAGCGGCATGCCAATGTTAAAATCCTGCTCGCCCCGCGCCACCCCGAACGCTTTAACAGCGTAGCGGAGCTGCTGCAAAAAGAGGGGATCGACTACTATTGTCTTTCGAGCAAGACCTCGCAAAAGCGGGAGGGGAGGGTAGTTTTAATTGACAAGATGGGCTGCCTTTCGGCTTGCTTTCAGCTAAGCCGCATGGCGATTATCGGCGGCAGCTTCTTCAATAAAGTTGGCGGCCATAACATTCTGGAGCCGGTCTTCTTTAATGTGCCGGTCATCTTTGGACCTTATATGTTCGGACAGCGCGATTTGGAAAAGATTGTTTTGGAAAATGGTTGGGGAAGTCAGGTCGGTATCGAAAAACTCGAAGAGGCTCTAATTGATTTTATACAGGGAAACCGTCTTAAAATTGAAAATACGGAGGCCATTTGCGGGGTGATGGAAAAAACATTAAAATTTTTACCCGGTTTTGCTTGAGAATAAAACTTGGAAAATATTCATCAATTTTGTCAGTTACTTTTAAAATTGGG
>CAZCPS010000131.1:0-1355 GCA_964499895.1 uncultured bacterium
GTGGTCTCAAGCAGTATTTCAGTCTCTCCGGCTTTAATCAGGGTTTTTAGCGACAGAAGGCTATGGCAGATGGCCTCGAGGCACTCTTCTTCGCTGCTGCCGGTGGCGGCGCCCGGATGAATGACCAGATAAGGGATTTTAAGAGCGTGGCAGCGCAAAATTTCCTCGCCAAGCGCTTTTTGGCTTCTTTGCAAGGTCTCTTTTTTCGGGGATCCCAAATTTAGGAGATAGCTTCCGTGGCTGATAATCTCTTTAATGCCGGTCTCTTTTTTAGCCGCTTCCCAAAGAGCGATTTCTTCTTTGGCGATCGTTCTAGCCTGCCATTGCCGCTGGTTGGCGGTAAAGATCTGGATGGCGGTCGCGCCGATTTTGGCGCCCTCGATCAGAGCATTGTGCAGCCCGCCCGCGATCGACATGTGGGCGCCGACTAAAACTGGCGTCATAATTTTTTCCCGTTTTGCCAAAATTACATTTTGTCATAATCGGCGGATTAAGTCGAGGTCGGCTTCCGTTAAAGAGGCTATTTGCATATACTGAGACCATGCGGAGCAAAACTTTGGAAAGAGATACGAATAAATCTATCGCCAGGTCGGCGGCGGCCTCCTTTGCCGGCACCCTTCTTTCGCGCTTCAGCGGCGTGGCGCGCGATATAGCGCTGGCCTTTGCTTTCGGCGGCAGCGTGAAAATCGCGTCCTTTATGGTGGCTTACCGTTTTGCCAATTTACTGCGGCGGCTCTTTGGCGACGGCGCGGCGCAATATGCCTTTATTCCCCATTTTGAAGCCTTGCAGACAGCCTCGCCAAAGGCGGCGGCGCTTTTTTTTCGCGATCTAATCTTTTCGATGGCGCTGCTTTTAGCGGGAGTGATCGGAGCTCTGGAGGGGGTGTGGTATCTGGCAAAAGGCGGGGGCGGGGGCGATATTGCCAGGCTTACGATGATTATGCTGCCCGGGCTTTTTTTTATTTGCCTCTACGCTTTTTCGGGAGCCTATTTGCAGTGCCGGAGGCGGTTTTTCGGATCTTCTTTCGCGCCGGCAGTTTTCAATTTAACGATGATCGGCGCGGTATTGATGCGCTCCTCGGTATTTGATTTGGCTCTTTGGGTGCTTTTCGCCTTTTTTTTACAGTGGCTTTTGATTTGGATTTTGAACTGGCGCCAGCTTCGTTTGGAGATCACATGGAAAGAATTTGTTCGTCCGCGGATCTTTTCGTCCGATATGCGCGCGCTTTTACGGCCGGTTATGCTGATTCTGGTCGGCATTTCGGCTGCGCAGATCAATAGCGCGGCGGACGCCCTCTTTGCTTGCTTCTCCGATGCGGCAGGGCCGGCTTATCTTTGGTATGCCATTCGGCTAC
>CAZCPS010000131.1:1365-3933 GCA_964499895.1 uncultured bacterium
CTGTATTGAGCAATCGCGTTCGCCGAGATAAATGGCATTGCCTTTGCCGTCGCCATCTTGCCGCCCCTTTCCAGAGCGGCGAAAGCCGGTGATTGGCAGCAGTACAGTGTTTTTTTAAACGGGGCGCTCTTAAAGGTGGGCTTCCTGATGGCTTTTGCCACCGGCGCGATCTGGCTGCTGGGCGAGAGTATAACCTCGCTGGTCTTTCAGTATGGACTTTTTTCCGGCCATGATGTGGTCTTGACTACCGTCTGCCTGAAAGCGTATAGCCTGGCGCTTTTGCCTTCTACGATTGTATTAATTCTTTCATCGGGATTATATGCCCGCAAAAGCTATTTTGAACCGGTGGCGGCTTCGCTGGTTGCGATTTTGTTCAATATCGCTTTGAATGCGCTTTTTGTATTTACATTTCATTGGGGCGCCGCCTCAGTTGCTCTTGCGACTTCCATTTCAGCCTTTATTAATTGTGGTTTGCTCTATGGGTTGTTTAAAAGAGGCGCGGCTATTGCTTTTTCTAAAAGGGAGAAAGGAAATTTTTTGCGGGTAATTGGCTGGATTGGCTTCTCTTTTGCTTTGGTATATTATTTGCAGGGATACTTGCCGGCGGGAAATATTATCAGTATAATGGCCATAGGCGGCCTTTATACAGCTTTGGTTTTTGCGCCGTTCGTAAAAAAAGCCCGCAAAAATTTTGCGGGCTTTTAAAAATTAGCAGGTGTGCGCAAGGAATTCGCAAACTAGCGGCACATGGATGGTTATCGGCAGCGGAATTTGGTCATGTTCCGGCACGATTTCCAGTTTGCCCGAAAAATTGGCTTCATCAAGCGAAAGATACTCGGGTATTTCGCGGCGGGTTTGTTCCAGCGCCATCTTGACATTGATATTTTTTTGTGTTTTCACTTTTAAGGAAACTACCATGCCCGGTTTGACCTGGAAGGAACGCTTGTCGACTTTTTTGCCGTTGACGAGAATGTGGCCATGCGAGACTAGCTGCTGGGCGCCGAAAATGGAGCCGGAAAACCGCAGACGATAAACAATATTGTCCAAGCGGCATTCGAGCATCGCAAGCAGGTTATGCGCGGCATTGCCCGGTTTTTGCAGTGCTTTTTGGTATGTACCTAACAGTTGTTTGTGAGTGAGCATGCCAAAAACAGCTTTAAGTTTCTGTTTTTCATCCAACTGTAAACCATAATCGGATTTTTTCTTGCGCTTGCCGCCGTGTGCTCCGGGAGGATTGGGTTTATGTAGTAGGGGATTTCGCGCGCGCGCGAAAATGTTGGCGCCGAACTTTCTGGCTATGCGATTTTTAGGACCTCGATAACGACTCATTGTTTCTCCGATAAAATAAAAATTTTTAGCAAAATTTAGCTTGTTACCACGCGGCAGCTTCTGTTGGGTTAATTAACCCTCGCCCCGCTGCTAAAAGGCTACGAAAAATAGCATAACAGGGCTCATCTATTATTACAAGTATCAGCTTTTACGGCTGCGCCGAAAAATTTCTTGCAAAATAAATTTTTGCGCATCGTCCGACATCTGCGTAGAGCGCGGTTTTACGCCTGCTTCCGCCAGACGAAAAGCTTTGGTGTTGCCGCAGACGGGACCGTTAAGAGCGATGCCGATGCCGGGGAGCTTCGCCGCGTTGGCCAAATCGCCGAACATTTTAAGAGAGAGGGGGCAGGCGCAGGCGATAAAATGGCCCGGCCATTCGGCCGCTTGCTTGGCCCATGCGGCGGCGGTGGTAACGATGATGGGCGTAATATCCGGAGCTTTTTGGCAAAGGCGCATGCATTTGCCGATAAAACAGGAAGCGCAACCCGGCCTGTCAAATGGGCATATATCGGAAAAGCGGGGCAGAGGGCATGCTGCGGGGCGCTGGCAGTAGCTGAAAGCCAGCAAAAGCGGTTTGCTTTGGGATAAGGTGTTAAGGTCTTGCAATCCAAAGAGATAAAAATCGGCAAGTTCTTTGCCGGGAGCTTTTTTGAGCAGCGAGCGGAAATAGGCGAAAAGAGATCCGCCGGGGTAGCGCCATATGGATTTAGAGTTCCTTAAAAGGTAGAAAAGCCCGTAAAGGCGCAAAAGTCGTTGAGGTTTTTTTAAAAAATAAAAAATCATGAGGCTATTATATAGCAACGGCCCATTTTGGCGAAAATGGGAAAATAATTCCTGTTAAAAGGAAAAATTTTCCCGTTATCTCGCCTCGGTACATTTTTAAGCTTTGATTTCAATAAGATCTTGATTTTCTATGACTTACCGCTTTCCGCGGTAGGCTTGAATCAAGCCATCCGGAAAAGCGGTAAGTCATAGAACGACAATAGCTTGCAGAAATCATGCTTCAAAAATGTACCGAGGCGAGATTATCTGTCAAATTCGTCAAAATTATTTTTGTCCTGCTCTTGCAATAGCTCAATAGCGGCCTTTTTTAGGGTTTTAATCCCGTTTTCAAAGCCCAGCTTACGGGAAATATTGTCTAAAAATTGCAGTTCAGCAAGTAATTGATCATTAATGGTTTCAAGCTTTGCTATTTTTTGCATAAGCTTTTCTTCTTCCATGATGCCTCCATGAAGGCCG